>JBHIEQ010000014.1:0-17959 GCA_046760725.1 Gemmatimonadales bacterium | reverse complement strand
GTCCGCGATCGCTCAGGGCGTGTACCGCCAGGTGATCCGCCAATCCTAAGTACGCGACGAACTCGTTCACCACCGTCTTGATCCCGATTAGCGAGCCCACGAGCGGGGCTTCCTCGGCCGGAACTCCCATGAGCCACGCCAGCGGCGTGAGCAACCACCCCAGGATCCGTTCCAGCGAGAGATCGCTGACGCCGATCCAGCCGCCCACGCCGGCCACCCCGTAATTGATCATCGCGATGAGCGCGATGAATGCGAGAAGCATGGCGCCCACGTTGAGCGCCAGTTGGAGTCCCTGCGCCGCCCCCGCCGCCGCGGCCTCGATGACGTTGGTCTCACGTTTCTCGACGGCGACGCCCAGCGAGTCGGCCGTATCGGGCACCGCCGTCTCCGGGACCAGCACCTTGGAGATGAGGAGCGCCGCGGGCGCGTTCATGACGCTCGCCGTCAGCAGATGTCCCGCGATGTCAGTGAAGTACGGCGACAGCATTCCCACGTAGGCGGCCATCACGCTCCCCGCTATGGTGGCGAAGCCTCCCACCATCACGGTGTTCAGCTCGGAGTAGGTGAGCGAGCCCACGAAGGGACGAATGAGGAGCGGAGACTCGGTCTGCCCCACGAAGATGTTGCCCGCCACGGACAGCGTCTCGGCGCCCGACGTCCGCATCGTTCGCTGCATCACCCATGCGATGCCGCGCACCACGCGCTGCATTACTCCCAGGTGGTACAGCACGGACATGAGCGAGGAGAAGAAGATGATGATGGGAAGGACGTTGAACGCCACGAACGCCCCGGTTTCGGCCCACAGCTCGACGCGCGTCATCTCCGCCATGTCGGGCGGCGTCCCCGTCACCGTCCCCACGGGCACGTTGTTGCGCACCAGGTTGCCGAAGATGAACCGGGCGCCCGCCTCGGTGAAACCGATCAGTTGCAGAAAGACCGCGTTGGCGGCGCGGAAGAGGACGAGACCGACGGGCGTGAGTAGCATCACCACGCCTACGGCCGCGTGGAGCGCGACGCCCATCCCCACGAGCCGCCAGTTGACTCTTCGGCGATCCGTCGAGACGAGCCACGCGATGCCGATCATGGCCGAGATGCCCAGGATGCCGACGAGCCGGTGCGTCACGGGTGTCGCGGCCCCTCCCCCTGCGGTGCCGAGCTGCCCCGCCACGCTCTGGAGCGAGAACAGCCCGCTCACGCTCTCTGCTCCGGAGAATTGCCGCCTGCCGATCGCACGACTCTGAATATGTCGCCCGGTCTGACGCGCGTATCCGGATCGATCCGGCGTCCGACGCCGTCGGTCACGTAGGCCGCTCCTTTTTCCACGAGCCCGGCCGCCGCGCGGTCGCGCGCCCGCATGACCTCAATAACGCTCGCATCAGGCCACCCCGAGACCGCCTTCTCGTCTATGAAGATCGTGAACCGCTCCGCGATGCTCACCGCTCAGACCGGGATGTCTTCGCTCCCCCGGTGCCTGATGACCTCGCCTTCCACCATGAAGACAACGTCCTCCGCGATGTTCGTGGCGAGATCGGCGATCCGCTCGAGATCGCGCGAGGCCGAGAGATGGGCGATCGCGCGGTCCACGAGTTCGGGGTTCTCACGGATGCGCTGCTGGAGTAATCCGTACATCTCGCGGTGAATCGTGTCCACCTCTTCATCCATCGCTAGAATCGAGCGCGCTAGATCGACGTCCAGGTTCACGTGAGCGTCGAGGCTGGAGCGGACCATTCCGCGCACGACCTCTCCCATGCGACGCAGCTCCAGCGGGATACCGAGGGGCGGGCGCTCCGCGAGGTACCGGGCGCGCTCGGCTATGTTCACGGCCTGGTCGCCCATCCGCTCGAGGTCGTTGTTCACCTTGAGGATTCCCACGACGTATCTCAGATCTGCCGCAACCGGCTGGTGCAACGCGAGGATCTTGAGGCACTCTTCCTCGATCTGCACCTCCCGCTGGTCCACCGCGCCATCGGCCTCGATGACCTCGGCGGCCAGGTCGGCCCTCCGCTCGGTGAGCGACGTGATCGCCTTGTCGGTAGCCTCCTCGACCAGAGACCCAACCTCCAACAGGTCTCTCTTCAGGGCCTCCAGATCCCGCGCAAGATGCTTCGACATCGACTCCCCCCGGTTTAGCCGAATCGACCCGACACATAATCCTCGGTGCGCCGCTCCCGAGGGCGTGTGAACACCTGGTCGGTCTCTCCGAATTCGACGAGTCGGCCGGCGTCCAGGAACGCGGTGAAATCGGACACGCGCGCCGCCTGCTGCATGTTGTGCGTCACGATCACTATCGTGTAGCGCTCTCTCAGCTCGAACAGCAAGTCCTCGATACGCGACGTGGACACGGGATCGAGCGCCGATGCCGGTTCGTCCATCAACAAGACTTCCGGCTCCAGGGCCAGCGCCCGCGCGATACACAGTCGCTGCTGCTGTCCGCCCGAGAGCGAGAGTGCGGATTCCCCGAGACGGTCCTTCACCTCGTCCCACAGGGCGGCGCGCTGCAAGGACATCTCCACGAGGCCGCGCACGTCTCCCCGGAACCCGTTTATGATCGGACCCCACGAGACGTTCTTGAAGACGGTCTTGGGAAACGGGTTGGGTTTCTGGAACACCATCCCGATGCGGCGGCGCACTTCGACCGGGTCCACTTCAGGATCGTATAGATCCGCTCCGCGGTAGAGCACCCGTCCGTCCATCGTCACTCCCGGAATGAAGTCGTTCATCCGGTTGAAGTGCCTGATGAGCGTGCTCTTGCCGCAGCCCGAGGGCCCGATGATGGCGGTGATCTTGCGTTCGGGGATCGTGAAGCAGACTCGTCTGATCGCTTCGTTGGTGCCGTAGCGGATCGTGAGGTCACGGGTCTCGAGCACCGGCGCGCCGGGCACCGGGGTCGTCGCCTGAGGCTCCTCTCGCCTCATTACCTCCGAGGTGTCGATTGCCACTAGCGGTTCCTCTGCGAGTGATGGCGGATTATTACCGCCGCCGCGTTCATCAGGAGCAGCACCGTGAGCAGGACCACGATCCCAGCTGCCGCGAGCTGGTGGAATTCCTTTCGTGGCAACGAGACCCAGTTGAATATCTGGATCGGCAGTGCCGTAAACGCGTCCATCGGCCCCTCGGGCACGAAGGCCACGTACGTGAGAGCGCCGATCATGATCAGCGGCGCCGTCTCGCCGATCGCACGTGAGAGCGCCAAGATCGTGCCCGTCAGGATGCCGGGCAAGGCCGAGGGCAGCACATGATGCCGAACGGTTTGCCAGCGCGTGGCGCCGAGGGCGCACGCCCCTCGCCGGATGGAGTTCGGCACGGCCCTAAGGGCCTCACGCGCCGAGATGATGATGACGGGGAGTATGAGGAGGCTCATCGTGAGTGCCCCCGCCAATACGCTTCTTCCGAGTGCCAGCCAGCGGACGAAGATCGCGAGCCCGAGGATGCCGTACACGATCGAGGGTACTCCCGCGAGGTTCGCGATCGCGACGTCGATCACCGCGTTGAGCCGGGTGCGACCGGCGTACTCCTCCAGGTAGATCGCGGCCGCCACTCCCACCGGGATCGAGATCAGCGCCGTCAGGCTGATGAGCCAAAGCGTTCCCCACAGAGCCGACTTGATGCCCGCCCGCTCGGGGAAGCGTGACGGGAAGTCCGTGAGAAACTGCTTGTCGAGCCAAGGCAGGCCTTCACGCGTGGCGTGAACCAGGAGCACAGCCAGCAGCACGAGACAGAGCCAGGTGAGGATCATGCACGCCAGGCGGAACAGCTCCGCCTTCAACTTGCGGCGCGCCAGGCTGGGGGAAGGACGCAAGATCCCGCTCACTCGTAAACCTCGCGGAACCGCCTCAGCACCCGGATCGCCGTCAAATTGGCAACCAGGGTAATCGCGAACAGAACCACTCCCACCGCGAAGATCGTCTGGTATTCGACCGTTCCCGCGGGAGTGTCACCCAGGCTGACTTGTACGATGTACGCGGTCATCGTCTGAATGCTCTCGAGAGGATCGGCCGTGAGCTTGGGAGTCGCACCAGCGGCGATCGTGACGGCCATGGTCTCGCCCACGGCCCGGGACAGCGCCAGTACGAATGACGCGACGATACCCGAAAGGGCCCCGGGTACGACGACCCTGGTGGACACCTCGAAGGGCGTCGCCCCCACGGCGTAAGCTCCTTGCCTGAGCGAAGCCGGAACGGCACGCAGCGCATCGTCGCACAAAGACGCCACCATCGGCAGAATCATGATGCCCACCACGATCGAAGCGCTCGCCGCGTTGAAGATGTTGGTCGAGGGAAACACTATTCGAAGCAAGGGCGTCACGAAGGTAAGGGCGAAGTAGCCGTACACGACCGTGGGAATGCCGGCCAGGATCTCCAGCACAGGTTTCACCACACCGCGCACGCGCCTCGAGGCGTACTCGCTCAAGTAGATCGCGCTCGCGAGCCCCACTGGTATGCCGATCGAGCCCGCGCCCACCACGATCATCAGGGTGCCGGCTACGAGCGGGAGCACCCCGAACGAGCGCGGCTCGAGGAGCGGCGCCCAGCGCGTGCCGAAGAGGAACTCCCACAGCGGAACGGCCCGGAAGAAGGTCAAGCCCTCTCCGAGCAACACCACTATGATTCCCGCCGTCACGGCGATCGAGAGGAAGGCGCAGAGGAACATTCCCCACTTGATGCCTTCCTCGTGCCACCGGCCGAACCTCTTCTTCTTCAGCTGGTCCACGAACGCTCGATCCGTCATCCGCCGCCGTCTCGAGCTGGCACGTCGCCGGACTTACGCACGCGCGAAAACGCGGCGATCAGAAGTGCAGGTACGATTGGACCTTGAGGGACCATTCGGTGTCACCGGCCGCCGGCGACCACACATCCACGTTCGCTCCGATCTTGTTGCGCCCGGTGATGTGGAACACCAATCCCGGCGTGAGCAGAATCCCGTGATCGTCCGCACCGTCCGTGTCGGGGTCTCCCCAGCTCACCCGACCGACCGGCTCGATCGCCGACAAATAGCGGTTGCCGCCGATCGGCATCCTGTAAGTCAGGATGCCCTGAAACGTGACAAACGTGGTGGGTGCGTCGTTCGCCAGGTTGCGCCAGTTGTCGCCCGCGACGAGCCCTGCCTGGAAGTGGATCCCTTGGGTGTAATCGCCGATCTCCAGGTCACCCCCGAAGGCCGTCGCGTACTCGTCGCCTACGTTGGGGTTGACGTAATCGTGGACTCCCACGTTGCCCGCGAGCGTGATGTCGTCCGCCAGGCTGACGCCCACACGTCCTGAGAACGACCGCGCGCCGTTCTCGTCGGCAACGTTGGCTCCGGCGCCGTTCGTGACCGCGGCCATGTATCTGACCCGGCCGGCCGCCCGGCCGTCGAACATCACCCCGATGTCACGATCCGAGTACCCCAGCTTCTCGGTGAATCGGCTCAGCGTGCACACCCCGCCGGGACCGGCGCACGCATCTACGCCGGCCACACCCCCGGTGCGCTCAACGACCAGGATCCGGGTCGAGCTGGTCAGCTCGAACAAATCGAAAGGTCGCTTGAACTGACCGATGGTGGCCCGCAGCTCCGGAGCGAACGTGAGACGGAAGTACGCATCCTTGAGCGCGATCTTTCCCTCACCGTAATCAGGCTGAATCTTCCCGCTCACCCAGTCGTTCACCTCGAGCTCGGCTGTGAGGCGTGCCCTGCGGACAAAGAACTCGGAAGCGCGCTCGCCACTTACGGACGTGGACGCCAGCTGAGTGTGGACCCTGCCGGCCAGCGTGATCTCCGCCGCCCTGGAATGGATCTCGACCTGCGCCCGAGCCTGTGGAGCGTAGAGCGAGATAGCCGCCCCGCACACTACGGCGGCGCGCCCAAGAACGCTGTGCATTTGTTTTCCCCCTGGGTTGTTGTCTTCACCGGCGCGTAGCGGACCGGCGCCGCGAGGTCGCCGATCAGGTGCCCAGCAGCTCCTCCAATGATTTTCCCGTGGTCTCGCCTTGGAACACCGATCCGGTGACGCGCTTCTCGAACCGGTCCAGCGCCAGCTCGTACACCCGGTCGGGCAGCGGGACGTAGCCGACTTCGGTCACCAGCGCCGGGGCGTTCTCGAGGTAGAACCGAATGAACGCCTGCACCTCGGGCCGCTTTGCCGCGTCGCTCCTCACGTAGATGAAGATGGGCCGCGAAAGCGGCCGGTACCGGCCATCCTTGATCGTCACATCCGACGGAGCCACCGGACCGTCGCCGGGATCGATGGGAACGACCCGGAGGCGGTCCCGATTCTCCACGTAATAAGCGAAACCGAAGAAAGCCAACGCGTTGGGATCCCCGGCCACGCCTTGAACGAGCACGTTGTCGTCTTCGCTCGCGGTGAAGTCGGATCGGCACGCGCCCGACTCACCGTTGATGACCTCGGTGAAATAGTCGAAGGTACCGGAATCGGTTCCAGGGCCGTACAACGTGATCGGGCGATCGGGGAAACTCGCGCGCACGTCGCTCCACCGGCGAACCGTGCTCGACGGCCTCCAAATCTCGTGCAGCTCCTGAACGGCGAGATAGTCAACCCACGTATTCTCGCGGTTCACCACCACCGATAGACCATCGAATGCCACTGGAATCTCGATGTAGTCGATGCCGTTCTCGCCGGCTCGCTCGATCTCCGATCCCTTGATCGGCCGCGATGCGTCGTTGATGTCCGTCTCTCCCGCCGTGAACTTCTTGAAGCCCCCTCCCGTGCCCGAAATCCCCACCGTGACACGGACCTCTTGGTGTTGCCGCTGGAACTCCTCGGCCACCGCCATGGTGATCGGGAAGACCGTGCTCGAGCCGTCGATCGCGATCGTTGAGGTCCCCGAGCCTCCTCTCTCACCGCCACATGCTGCCAGCGTGACAAGCGCGACCCCCGCTAGCCATGTGTTCTTGCGCATTACTTGACGTCCTTTCTCGTGTGTAAGTCTGCGGTGGAGATGGTGACGACCACGCCCCTCCCGCCCACCGTTGAAACCGCCGAGAGAATACGCAGATGATGTTAAGAGAGGATAAAGACCGGGTAAGGTTTCTGGCTCCCCCGGTTCTCAGGCCAGCGGAATGCGTGCCCGGAACGTGGCCCCTCCGCCGAGGGAGCTTTCCACTGTCACAGTGCCGCCGTGGGCGCGGCAGACGTGCTTTACGATCGAGAGACCCAGCCCGGTTCCCCCGAGCTCCCGCGACCGTGCTTTGTCCACGCGGTAAAACCGCTCGAAGATCCGATCCTGATGCTCCGGCGCGATCCCCACGCCGGTGTCCTCGACCGCGAGCTCCGCATGATCCCCGTCCGGGCGGACCAGCACGCGCACGGAGCCGCCCTCGGGCGTGTACTTGAGCGCGTTGTCGATGAGATTGTTCGCCACGAGCTCCAACCCTTCGGCGTCACCCACCACCTGGATCGGGTCGGACGGCAGGTCCGACTCCAGCCTCACGCCTCGATCGGCCGCGGCCCCCCGGTAGCCCGCCACCGACGTCCGCACGGGGTCGCGCAAATCCAGGTGCTCGGAAACGGCTAGACCTTCTGCTGCCTCGAGTCGCGCGAGCGTCAGGAGATCGGTGACCAGCAGGGATAACCTGAGCGATTGATTACGGATCTTCTTCAGAAAGTCGGCGCGCGTCGCCTCCGGCATCTCCTCATCGTCCACAATCGTCTCGACGAGACCTCTGATCGCCGTGATCGGCGTCTTCAGTTCGTGAGACACGTTGGCGACGAAGTCACGTCTGACGGTCTCCAACTTGCGCAGCTCGGTTACGTCGTGCAGCACGACTACGGCACCACCCCGCGCGCGGCCCCCGCGCCGGCGCGGGGCCCCGTGCAGATCCAGGATGCGGTCCCGCCCCTCCACCGCAACGCTCAATTCTCCCGCGACCTCCCTGGCATCCCGCAGTGCATCGTCTATCGCCTCGCTCACCTTCCGAACGCGGGTCACCTCCCAGACCGCCTTGCCGATGCTCTCAGCGGGCGACACTCCGAACATCCTGGCGGCGGCCTGGTTGAGGTGAACCACGTGTTCGTCTTGGTCGACCGCGACCACTCCCTCCACCATTCCGGTCAGAATCGTGAGGAGCTTGGCTCGATCTTCCGTGATGGTCTTCATCCGCCGCTCGAGTTCAGCGGCCATTCGGTTGAACGAACCGGCCAGATCGCCGATCTCATCGCTCGACGGCTGGATCACCGTTTGCAGGTAGTCTCCCGCGGCGAGGGAGTCGGCGGCGGCTCTCAGTGAGAGTAGCGGAACCGTTACCCTTCTTGCGAGAAAGAGTCCGATCGCGAGGGCCAGCGTGGCTGCGGAAACGGCGACGAGCACCACTGCGCGCCGCAGCTCGGCCAGTCGTTCCTCAACCAGGGTGAGGGGCACGGCCGTGCGCACGTAACCCAGGATCTCTTCTCCGTCCCGCACCGCGAGGGCGAAGTACTTCATGTTCGCCGCCACGGTGCGGCTGAAGCGTGTCGCCGTCCCGCTTCCCGTCGTGCGCGCCAAGGACACCTCCGGGCGAGTTCCGTGGTTGTCCATCACCGCGGGATCCTCATCCGAATCGGCGATCACCGTGCCGTCCTCCCGCATCACGGTGAGCCGCGTCGGGATCCTCGCGCGGAGCTGCCGCACCGCTGCGGCGAGGTCCGGCTCCGCTTCGCTCCTGAGCGCAGGCTCGGCCAGTCGCCCGAGCAGTACTGCCTGCACGGCGAGGGATCGCTCCGTCTCCGCGACGGCGTTGCCCGATACATGACGATCCACGACCACGGCCAGCGTGATTACGGCCAGCAGCACGAGGGCGGCGTAGCTCGCGAACAGCTTCCAGAAGAACCGCGTGCGGAGCACTCTCACTTGCCGGACTCTCGAAGTCGGTAGCCGACGCCTCGGACGGTCTCTATCAGCTCGCGATGGGGGCCCAGCTTGCTCCGGATCGCCCGGACGTGCACGTCAACGTTGCGGTCGATCACGTGAGCCCCCTCACCGATCACACGGCTCAAGAGCTGGTCTCGCGTGAACACTCGCCCCGGATGCGACGCCAGGAAGTGCAGCAGCCTGAGTTCCGTCGGCGTGAACTCGACTGCCGCTCCATCCACCACCACTTCGTGTCTGGCTCTATCGACCACCACGGCTCCGCATCTGATACGCTCTTTTCCTATCCCCTCCTCGCGCGCCGGACTCCTTCTGAGCACAGCTTTGACGCGCGCCACCAGCTCCTTCGGGCTGAAGGGCTTGGTCACGTAGTCGTCGGCGCCCAAACCGAGACCTAGTACCACGTCGCTTTCCTCGCCCTTAGCCGTCACCATGATCACCGGGACGTGGCTGGTCACGGGATCGGTCTTGAGGATGCGGCACACCTCCAGGCCGTCCAGGCCGGGAAGCATCAGATCCAGCAGGACGAGTGCAGGATCCTCCCTGCGCACGAGTTCCACTCCTTCCTCGCCGTCCCGGGCGCTGAATACGCGGTGGCCATCGCGCTTCAGCGCATAGTGCAGGACGTCGAGGATGTCCGCCTCGTCCTCGATTACCACAATCTTCGGTGGCGGCACTCAGTACCTCCACCCACCCTCGAAATACCCGCTCTGAAACCGCCGCCGTACCCGGTGCGCCTCGACCAGCTCGGGCTTGGCGAACGGCTTGATCAAGACGACACCCGCCACGAACCCCCCCAAGTGCGCCATGACTGCCACCCCTCCACCCCCGCCGGCCGCGGCCGTCATCGCGCCCAAGGCCGGACGAAAGACCCCATAGAGCAGCCACAGGTACGCCGGCACGGCGATCGTGGTCACCAGGAAACCCAGCCACACCAGCATATGCACCCTCACCCTGGGATAGAGCACCAGGTACGCTCCCATGACGCCGCTGATGGCACCCGACGCCCCCACCATGGGGACCGGCGAGCTGGGATTCACCGATATCTGCGCCGCGGCCGCGAGCACCCCCGCCACCAAGTAAAACGCCACGAACCGACCGTGCCCCATCGAGTCCTCCACGTTGTTCCCGAACACCCAGAGGAACCACATGTTGCCGATGAGATGAAACCAACCCCCATGGAGGAACATCGATGTGAGCACGGTGTGCCAGGCGCCGCCCAGACCCAGCTCGCATCCCAGCCTGGGTGACACCGGCACCACCGTCCCCTCGGGCACGCGGCCCAAGAGCTCACCCGGGATGACCCCAAGCTCGCACACCGAGCGCGCCAGGGCGGGCTGCGTTCCTGCACCCTGCACCACTATCCAGACGAGGCTCGTCACCACGATCACGGCGACCGTGACCACGGGCGTCAGGATGGTCGGATTGTCATCCTTGTAAGGGAACATCGGGCTCGGGCCTTAGGGCCAAAGTTCGCGAGATTCCGGCCTCTCGTTGTTCCAGGCATCTTGCTCCGACCGACGCGGGCGCGCAAGTCGCGCTGCGGTCACCTAAGCCCTCACCTGGCAAAGACATACACTCCAGCGGGCTTCCTCCGCCGCTGCCATTATGGCATACTTTGCTGGTACGCGGCTTGCACCAGCGACCGTCGTCCCGCAGCATGCATCTAGCAACGTACGGCGAAGGAGCCCGTGATGGCACAGAAAGTTATCGGAATCGACCTCGGGACGACCAACTCGGTGGTGTCCGTGATGGAGGGCGGCGACCCCGTTGTCATCCCCAATTCCGAGGGGGGCCGCACGACCCCGTCGGTAGTAGCGTTCACCAAGGACGGCGAGCGACTCGTCGGTCAGGTGGCCAAGCGGCAGGCGATCACCAACCCTCAGAACACGGTATTCTCGATCAAGCGGTTCATGGGGCGCCGCATCGGCGAGGTCGGCACCGAGATCTCGGAGGTCCCCTACAGCGTGGTGGCGGGGCAGAATGACGTGGCGGCGGTGGAGATCGGCGACAAGCGATACACGCCGCCCGAGATTTCGGCGATGATCCTCCAGAAGATGCGCCAGACGGCGGAGGACTACCTGGGGCACAAGGTCGAGCAGGCGGTGATCACGGTCCCCGCCTACTTCAACGACTCACAGCGCCAGGCCACGAAGGACGCGGGCAAGATCGCGGGCCTCGAGGTGCTGCGCATCATAAACGAGCCTACCGCGGCCTCTTTGGCTTACGGGCTGGAGAAGAAGCAGGAGGAGAAGGTTGCCGTCTTCGACTTGGGAGGAGGCACCTACGATATCTCGATCCTCGAGCTGGCCGAGGGTGTCTTCGAGGTCAAGGCCACTAACGGCGACACGCACTTGGGGGGCGACGATCTCGACCAACGGATCATCGACTGGCTGATCAGCGAGTTCAAGAAGGACCAGGGTATCGACCTGTCGAAGGACCCGATGGCGCTCCAGCGCCTCAAGGAGGCGGCCGAAAAGGCCAAGATGGAGCTCTCGACCACTACGCAGACCGAGATCAACCTGCCGTTCATCACGGCGGATCAGTCGGGGCCCAAGCACCTGAACATGACGCTCACGCGCGCGAAGTTCGAGCAGCTGGTGGACGATCTCATTCAGCGCGTCATGCCCCCGATGCAGAAGGCGCTCGCTGACGCGGGCATCAAGCCGTCGGACGTGGACGAGGTCATCCTGGTCGGCGGCTCCACGCGAATCCCGAAGGTTCAGGACATCGTCAAGGACTTCTTCGCGAAAGAGCCTCACAAGGGTGTCAACCCGGACGAGGTGGTGGCCATCGGAGCCGCGATTCAGGGCGGCGTCCTGGCAGGCGAGGTGAAGGACATCCTGTTGCTCGACGTCACCCCTCTCAGTCTCGGCATCGAGACTCTGGGTGGGGTGACCACAGTCCTGATCCCGCGCAACACGACGATACCGACCAAGAAGTCCGAGATCTTCTCCACGGCCGAGGACAACCAGACGACCGTGGAGATCCACGTGTTGCAGGGCGAGCGCCAGATGGCGATCGACAACCGCACGATCGGCCGGTTCCAGCTCACGGGAATCCCGCCCGCTCCCAGGGGCATGCCTCAGATCGAGGTGACGTTCGATATCGACGCCAACGGCATCCTTCACGTCTCGGCCAAGGACAAGGCTACCGGCAAGGAGCAGAAGATCCGCATCGAGGCATCGAGCGGTATCTCGGATGCCGAGATCGACCGCATGGTGAAGGAGGCCGAGCAGCATGCTGCCGAGGACAAGCAGCGTCGCGAGGAGATCGACCAAAGGAATCGTCTGGATGCGACGGTGTACGAGGTTGAGAAGAACGTGAAGGAGTGGGCTGATCGCCTGGAGGCCTCGCACAAGGAGCGGCTCGACGGGGCCCTGGAGGGCGCGAAGAAGGCGCTGCGCTCGGGGGGAAGCGACGAGATCAGGCAGGCGCTGGAGGAACTCTCCCAGGCGTATTCCGCGGCCGGGGCGTCACTGTACCAGGCGGCGCAAGCGTCTGAGCAGGAGCCTTCGGCGGCAGACACCACGGCCAAGGCGGCGCAGAAGGACGAAGAGGTCGTCGAGGCGGATTACGAGATCGTGGACGACTCCAAGTAGCGGCCGAGGAGGCTCGCGCGGCCGGAGGAAACTCCAGACCGTGTAGATTGGTAATGACCACGGCAGAGATCTCATCGTTGACTGCCGCCGGAGGGGTAGGGCGGATGAAATCGCAATCACGCCAGGCATGGAGTGAGAGATAGAGATGTCACCTACACGAGAATGGTTCAAGTTCGGCTTGCTTGCGGCGGTGGCGGTGGTCCTCGCCGTCGTCTTCACCGGTATGGTGAGTGCGGCGCCGGGTGGCCTGCCCCGGCAGGAGGATTTCGTGGCGCTGGTGAATCGGCCCGCACCGGTGCAGGCCGTCGAGCAAGTGCAGAACTTGGGCGAGGCGTTCACCGCGGTGGCCGAGGCTGTGAGACCCACGGTCGTGTTCATCGAGGGCGAGACCCCGAGGCCGCGCGTGACCGAGAGGCAGCATCCCAATCTGCCACCGCCCTTCGATCAGTTCTTCGAGTTCCCGGAGCCGCAGCGGCCGCAACCGCGAAGGGGTACAGGGAGCGGGTTCATCATCTCCCCCGACGGCTACATCATGACCAACAACCATGTGGTCGAGAACTTCGATCGCTTCACGGTGCAGCTGTTCGACCATCGCGAGTTCAGAGCCGAAGTGGTAGGGCGCGACCCGGACACCGACGTCGCGGTGCTCAAGATCAATGGTAGGAACCTGCCCGCAGTGTCGTTCGGGGACTCCGACCGGCTCCGCGTGGGCGAGTGGGTGCTGGCCATCGGAAACCCGTTCGGAGAGCAGTTCTCGTTCACGGTCACGGCCGGTATCGTGAGCGGGCGGGGGCGCGGACTTCAGGGCCTGACCAACTCTCAGTGGTTCATCCAGGACTTCATCCAGACCGACGCCGCGATCAACCCCGGCAACTCGGGCGGTCCGCTAGTCGATATTCGGGGGCAAGTGGTAGGCGTGAACTCTGCGATCGCGAGCCAGTCGGGGGTGTTCGAGGGTTACTCTTTCGCGATCCCGATCAACCTGGCGCGGACCGTGGCCGACCAGCTCATCAAGGAAGGAAAGGTCACCCGAGCGGCCCTGGGGATCTCGATCCAGTCGCCGGATCCGCTCGACGCCGAACTCGTCGGGCTCGACAAGCCGACGGGCGTGAAGATCGCGGACTTCCCCACTGAGGACAGTCCCGCCAAGCGGGCGGGCCTGCGCAGAGGAGATTTGGTGGTCGAGGTGGACGGGGAGAAGATCGAGTACGCGGGCCAGCTTCAGACGCTGGTGGGCTTCAAGCGGCCGGGCGAGACGGTGCGCGTGACGGTCCTTCGCCGGGAAGACGACGAAATCAAACGCCTCACGATCCCCGTCACTCTCACGGAGCGCGAGATCCAGGGCGAGCGGGTCCTGGCGGCGGGGCGCACCGAGGAAGAAGGAGCTGCCGAGACCTCGGCCGAAGAGAAGCTGGGAATCACGGTCTCGACCCTCGACGCCCGCTCTGCGAGGGCGCTGGGCGAAATCGGAGAGGGCGTGTACGTGGAGGATGTCGATCCCGACGGGCCCGCCTGGAACCGCCTCTCCGCGGCGGTACCGCGGGCGGGCAACTTCGACATCATCACGCACGTCAATCGCCGTCGCGTGCGGACCCTGAAGGAGTTTCGTACTGCCGTGGCCGATCTCGAGTCCGGAGATATCGTATCGCTCACGGTGACCTTCGTTCGCGGGGGACAGATCGCCGGATCGACGGTCGTGAGGCTGCGGGTGAAGGGGGCGACCTAAGGTCGAGACTTGCCCTTGGTGGGGGAGATCCCTGCCCGAACAGCAGGCCCCGTCAGCGACTGCGCCGCGCCACTTGTACCGCCGCCAACTCCGAGGCCTCGTAGCCGATCTCTTCGTCCGCCATCAGGCGGCTGTAGTCGATCCAGACGTGCGTCGGGAAATGCAGCGTGGCGTGATAGCGCGCATCCAGCGAGTCCGCGTCCTGGTCCAGCGCACCCCTTATCTTGTCAAACAGTCCGTCCACGTCGAGGAACAGGGAGCGGTATAGCGAGTCCACCGGCTCGCCCGACTGCACGTAGGTTAGGTCCGCGACCGTGTCGCCCCGCACCGCCACCCGTACCGGCGTCGTGACTTCACCGGGGCAGAAGCAGACGACCCGGAGGGTGTAGTCATAGTCGTCGAGCCCCAGCGCCTCCCAGGCCTCGCGCCGCTCGCCAAGCTCCTCGTACGGTCCGGACACATCGCTGCAGGCGAACCCGACCGCAACGAGTCCGAGCACGGCTCCGATCCACCACGATTTCCACCCACGACGTCGCATCGATCCCCCCTTGCGAGCCTGGACGGGTTCGTGCTGTCATACTCCGCCGTCCGCCCTTGGGTCCGGGCCCGTCAGACCTTGTCCACAACCATGAGGACCAGCAGGCCGCGCGACCAGGCCAGCGCTACGAGAAAGAGCCGCCGGGCCCGGGCTCTCCCGGCACCCGCCTGGTGCGCAGCCGAAACTCTGTCAGGGCGAATGGAGGTTTGAGTTCATACAGTTATACAGTTACCATGTAAACATGAAAGCAACCATCGATATTCCAGATGACCTGTACCGCCGCGTGAAGGCAAAGTCGGCTCTCGAAGGTCGCGCGGTGCGGGAGGTGACCATCGAGCTGTACCGCCGCTGGCTGGCGGAGGAGCGAGCCGCGTCCGGGATCTCGGGACCGGAGTGGCTGCGGACGTGGGTCAACACGGCGGACGAGCTTATGAAGGACCTGCCGCCCGGATCAACCGCCCGTGAGATCCTCGAGCAAGACCGCGGTCGCCTGGAACATAAGTGACGTCGCTGGTGGTGGACGCCAGTGTCTGGGTGGCCGCGGCGGACCCGAGCGACCCCTTTTGCCAGCCAAGTCGAGCGTTCCTCGAGGCCATAGCGGGGCGAGAGGTACCCGTCGCTCTACCGGCATACGCGCAGGTGGAGGTAGCGTGCGCGCTGGCGCGACGCAAGCAGAATGCCGAGGTCGGACGGACGCTGGCGGCTGGCCTGTTCGCGGCACCGACCGTTGAGGTGCACGCTCTGGATTCCGGCTTATTGGAGCAAGCCGTGCACCGCGGCACGCATGCGTCGCTGCGCGCCGGTGATGCGCTGTATGCTGCGCTCGCCGAGCGCGTGGAGGGCCAGCTCGTCTCGTGGGACGGTGAACTCACCGAGCGGGCGCACGCGGTGACGCCGGAGACGTGGCTCGGGGAGAATCCGGCTGGCAGCCCCGGGGTCGCGCGCTGAATGGTGCGTCCCTTTGGGCTCACGAAGGCGTGTCGTGCGCATGACCCCCACTGACCGAGCTCGGGCCACAACCGCGCGACACCCCCTCAGACCTTGTCCACCACCATGAGGACGAGGAGGGCCGGCAGGTAGACCAGCGTTACCAGGAAGAGCCGCCGCGCTCGGGAGCGCGTGTGGTTCCACGCGGCGGTGCCGGCCGCCCAGATCATCCAGCCGGTCAGCCCTAGCGCCCCGTAGAAGTAGAGCGATCCTGTCGCCCCCAGGATCGTGGGCATGAGGCTCACGGGCAGAAGCGCTACCGAATACACGAGTGCCATCCGGAAGTTGGCCTTCCCCCCGCGGGTCACGCAGAGCATGCGCAGTCCCGCCCTGGCATAGTCCTCTCGGTACAGCCACGAGAGCGACAGGAAATGCGGCAGCTGCCACAGGAACAGAACGGCGAACAGCGCGGCCGCGGTCACGTCCAGTGACCCGCGTGCGGCGGTCCAGCCGCCCACGATGGGTAACGCTCCCGGCACCGCTCCCACTAGCGTGCAGAGTGACGTCTTGCGTTTGAGGGGCGTGTACAGGAAGACGTAGGTCACGAGCGTGATCGCGGCCAGCAGGGCCGTGAGGAAGTTCACGAAAGCCGCTATGTAGGCGACGCCCCCGAGTCCCAGGATCCACGCGAAGAGATTGGCCTCAGGCACGCCCATCCGCCCGGCAGGCAGTGGACGCCGGCTCGTCCGGTTCATGCGGGCGTCGATTCGGCGCTCCCACACCTGGTTGAGCGCGTTGGAGCCAGCGGCCACGGCGGCCGCGCCGAGCAAGGTGTGGAACAGCTCGAGACCGACGATGCCTTCCGGTGCACCCAGGTTGAACCCGGCTGCCACCGTCACCATGATGAGGCCGACGATGCCGGGTTTGGAGAGTTCAGCGAAGTCGGCCGCTCGCTCGTGGCTCGGGGCGATCGCGCCCGTGCGGTCTCCGGTCATTACGCAACCTTCAAGATGGGCCCACGCCGGACCCACGCAACGGCGACAGTCAGCTCAGAGCGAAGACGCCGAACAGGAACAGCAGTGCCACTGAGACCCCCGCGGCGATCAAGAGCGGCACCGTGAAAATCAGTGCGAAAATCCGGTGATCGCTCTTCAGGTGCATGTAGAACATCACGACCAACGAGAACTTCGTCGCAGAGAGCACGATGAGCACGGGTGCCAGGAAGCTCTGAAACGCCGGAACGTAGAAGACTCCCACTTCGACCAGCGTGATCACCGTCAGCACGCCGGCTACGGAGAGGTAGGTCCAGATCGGGAGGGAAGTGTGCCCTGTACTCCGCGCTTCCTCGTTCATCTCGACGCTCATGCCGGTTGTATCAGATAGACGACCGTGAATATCACGATCCACACCACGTCCACGAAGTGCCAGTAGAGCCCCGCCAGCTCCACAAGGATCGCCTTCTCGGAGCCGAGCTTTCCCATCAGAGAGCGCACCAGAAGCGTGAGCAGCCAGATCACGCCGACGAAGACGGGCCCTCCGTGGAACCCCGTCAGCACGAAGAAGGTCGAGCCGAAGAGGTTGGCCTGTAAAGTGAGGCCCTCGTGCACGAAGGTCGTGAACTCGTATGCCTGGAACCCGAGGAACACGATCCCGAGCAGGGCGGTCGTCCCGAGCCACACGCGGCCCCACGTCCTGTCACCGCGGCTCACCGCCGCGAGAGCCAGCACCATCGCGAGACTGGACATGAGCAGGTCGAAAGTGCTGATCGACGTGACGGGGATGTTCAGTATCTCCCGGGTCGTGGGCCCGACGACGCTCTGGCCTTCGTACACGAGGTAGGTGGCAATCAGGGAGCCAAACAGTAGGCACTCGGAGCCGATGAACATCCAGAACGCGATCTTCCGGCTATCGAGCCCCGTGCTCGTGTAGTGTGCGGCGGCCGCGTGGGTCATCTCAAACCTCGAAGGGCTCGAAGGCCCATGCGTAGATGGAAACGACCAACACTGCGACTCCCCCAAGGGCGACGAACAGCTCCCGAGAAACCGCTCCCGTGCCGGCGATCAAGAGGCCGAGGGCGGCGACCACCGGCCAGAAGGAGGCTGCGGGAACGTGGATCGGCCCGGGGGGCACCTCCGGGATCGCCTTCATCTCAGTCTGCGACCAGCGCGGGAGTCGACTCACGACCTCGGGAATGACGGAGAAGTTGTAAGGCGGCGGCGGAGACGATGTCGTCCACTCGAGAGTCGCTCCCTCCCAAGGGTCGTCCCCTGCCGGCGCGCCTCGTCGGCGCGACCACAGGGCGGTGTAGGCGAATATCAATGTCGCC
>JBHIEQ010000013.1:0-18011 GCA_046760725.1 Gemmatimonadales bacterium | reverse complement strand
CATGAAGTACGCCCCGCTGCTCCGGATGGCCGACCAATTCATGTGGTACAAGTATGTGATCAAGAATGTGGCCAGGCAGCACGGCAAGACGGTGACGTTCATGGCGAAGCCCGTGTTCGAGGACAATGGGAGTGGCATGCACACACATCTGTCATTGTGGAAGGGCGGCAAACCCCTGTTCGGTGGTGACAAGTACGCCGATCTCTCACAGCTCGCCTTGCACGGCATTGGCGGTTTGCTGCATCACGCGAAGGCTGTGTTGGCCTTTGCGGCCCCGACTAGCAACTCGTATAGGCGGCTGGTGCCGGGGTTCGAGGCTCCGGTCAACTTGGCCATGTCGCAGCGCAACCGCTCTGCGGCGGTCAGGATTCCCATGTACTCTGCAAACCCCAAATCGAAGAGACTCGAATTCCGCTGTCCCGACCCTAGCTGCAACGGCTACTTGATGTTCTCAGCCATGTTGATGGCCGTGCTGGACGGGATAGAGAACGAGATCGATCCGGGCGAGCCCCTGGACCGTGACATTTACGACATGACGCCGGAGGAGCTCGCCGGATATCCCCACACACCCGCGTCCCTGCCGGACGCGCTGGACGCTCTACTCCAAGACCGCGGGTTCCTGACGAAGGCTGACGTGTTCACGGATGACCTGATACAGACCTGGATCGAGTACAAGATGGAGAATGAGGTGGAGCCGTTGAGGCTGAGGCCTCATCCATATGAGTTTCACTTGTATTATGACAATTGATCCGCTCCATGCCGTTGTGCAGCGAGCTATGCGCGACGGCGGGATGGCGTGGCGGCACTACGGCACAACGGTATGACGGTATGACGGCAGCAAACGAGCCGCAGACGGCGGGCGTTGCTTGGCCAATATCACTCGCCGACGTCGAGCGGGCGAGAGAACGGATACGGCCGTATCTGGCTCCGACGTCGCTTCGCAGCTATGCGTTGTTGGACCAGGCGGTGGGTCACGGTGTGCGAGTAACGGTGAAGCACGAGAACCACAATCCCACGAACTCGTTCAAGGTGCGCAACGGACTGTCGGCGCTCATGGCGATGTCCGACGAACGACGGGCTCGCGGCGTCGTGGCAGCCACGCGCGGCAATCACGGTCAAGGGGTCGCCTACGCCGGGAGACTCTTGGGCGTGCCCGTGACGATCGTGGTACCGCTGGGGAACAATCCCGAGAAGAACGAGGCTATGCGCAGCTTCGGGGCCGAGCTCATCGAGGAGGGACAAGACTACGACGAGTCGCTCGAAGTCGTGGGCCGCTTGGTGGAGGAACGTGGTCTCACGGTCCTGCACGGAACGAACAACCGGGACGTTCTGGCCGGCGCGGCCACCATCACGGCGGAGATCGTGGAACAGCAACCCCAACTCGACGCAATGGTCATCGCGGTAGGTGGTGGCTCGCAGGCGGTCGGCGCATTGACGGTCCTCAGGGAAAAGCTGCCGCAGGCCAATGTTTACGGCGTGCAGGCCACGGGCGCCTCGGCGATACACGATTCGTGGCACGCGGGCCGCCCGCTGGCGACACCCCGCGCCGACACCTTCGCCGACGGCATCGCCACGAGAAGCACGTACGAGATGACCTTCCCCACGTTGCTAGAGGGTCTGGCGGGGTTCGTCACGGTGACCGACGCCGAAATCGCGGAAGCGCTGCGGCTGCTGCTTCGGACCACCCACAACCTGGTGGAAGGTGCAGCGGCAGCGGGTCTCGCAGGAGTGATCAAACTCCGCGAGGAGCTCGCTGGCAGGAAGGTGGCGATCATTCTGACAGGCGGTAACATCGATCAAGCTACTTTGGAGCGTGTGGTAAAGAGGGAGATCTAGCAGGCCTATCCGAGGCTGCCTCGTCGGGGAGGAACGACATGGCTGAACAGCTCGTGGGAATGGTGACCCATTTCTTCAAGGGGCCGAGTGTAGCAGTGGTGAAGGTCGAGGAAGGAGAGATTTCGGTGGGCGATCAGGTGCATTTCGTCGGCCACACCACGGACTTCACCGAGACGATAAACTCGATGGAGGTCGAGCACCAGAAGGTCCAACAGGCCAAGGCCGGTGACGAAGTCGCCGTTCAGGTGGTGGCTCGCGCGCGGGTGCACGACAAGGTGTACAAAGTGACGGAGTGAAGGGGAGGGCGGTCAGAGGACTGACAGTCCGCTCTCTCGAGCGACGCCTGCCGCCGCTCGCCTACATTCCGGCCCGTTCTCTCACGTATTCCGCGGCCGCGCGATGCGTCGCGAACCACACATCGTCCTTGCCGCGAATGTGATCGATCAGCTGTTCCAGGATCACTATCCGGGACCGATGTCCGATGTAATGGGGATGCATGGTCAGCAAGAACATCGTGCCCTCGTCGTACGCCCGGTCGAACTCATCGATGTAAACCCGCAGCACTTCCTCGGGCGAAGAATATCTGTCTCCCAGAGGATTCAAGAGCGGCGCGTCGTCGAGGATCCACTCGACCGGCAGCTCCACGATGCCGGTGGGCTCGCCTCGGGCCACGATCTCGTACGGACGGTCGTCGGCCATGAGCGAGCTCTCGTACATGAAGCCCAGCTCGCGCAGGATCGACAGCGTGTTGGGGCTGAAATTCCAGGACGGCGCCCGGTAGCCGACCGGTCGCTCGCCCGTCACCTCCGTCAGATAGTCCACTGCGCGCACCAGCAGCTCGCGCTCCTTGTCGGCCGAGAGCTGTGTGTTCATCTCGTGAATCCATCCGTGGACGGCGAACTCGTGTCGTCCTGATCTCTTGATGACGTCCACTTGAGCCGGGTTGATTCGCAGGCTCATTGCCGGAATGAAGAACGACGCGGGGATCTCGTAGCGGTCCAGGAGATCCACGACGCGACCGAGACCCACCCGCGCGCCGTACTCACCTTGTGACAGGGCCCCGATCGTGGGCTCCCCAAACCTGAGCGCGATGGTCTCGTTGTCCACATCGAACGAGAAGAGGACTGCGACTCTGGCGCCCCCGGGCCAGCTCTCCGGCTGAAGGGAGCGGCCGGCGCGGACGGCATTCACGGTCTCCATGACCTGATCCTCGGTCCATTCCCATCCGGGAATAACGTCGCTTTCGTCGGCCTCGGTGTCGCAGCCCGCCATGACGAGTGCGGCCAGCGTCAGTGCCGCGGAGAGAGGATATCGTGCCGTACGCATGCTCGCTCCCGGTGAGTCTTGAGCGTTGACCGTTTGAGCGTCGAACGTTCCATTGGCCCCGGTGGATTCGAACCACCATTTCCGGATCCAAAGTCCGGCGTCCTACCGTTGGACGAGGGGCCAGAGCTTGAGGGAATCTAATTGCGGGCGCGCTCCTGCTGGCGCCCGGCGCGTGCGTCTCAGTCCAGCGTGCTGACGTCGTCCCGCCCAGTGGATCGGCGCAACAATCCGGCTGTCGCCCCGAGGAGCCGGGCGGGTTCCACCGGTTTGACGATCGACCTCTTCGCCCCATAATCTTGCGCGAGATCCAGCCGCTCCAGACTCTCTCCCGATATTGCGATGATCCGAACCAGAGGGAACCGCTCCTTCAGCTCGCGAATCGTGCGAAGCCCCTTCAGGACCGGCATCACGAGGTCCACTACCACCCTCGTCGTCCCTCGCATCATCATGGGATTACCTGGGCCGCCTCCCGCTCATACGCCTTGTACTTCTCGAACCATCCCAGAATGTGCGCCACCTTCGCCGCTAGGTTGCTGGGCCGGCTCGCGATCCCGTGGCTCGCGTCCGGTATCCTCACCATCGCAGTGGGGATCTTTCTCAGTTTGAGCGCTTGATAGAACTGCTCCGTCTCCCATATTGGCGTGCGCCAGTCCTCTTCGCCGGTGATCAACATCGTAGGCGTAGTGACGTTCCCCACATGCTGGATCGGTGAGCGCTCCATGTAGTGCTCCGTGTACTCCCATGGGAAACCGGGGAACCAGTACTTGTAGAACGTCGCCGTGGCGTCCGCAGTGAGTACGAAGCTGTACCAGTTGATCACCGGCTTCTGGACGGCGGCGGCGCGAAATCGATCCGTGTGGCCCACGATCCAGGATGAGAGCACGCCGCCACCGCTGCCTCCTGTCACGTACAGCTGGTCTTCGTCCACGTATCCGGTGGCTATAGCTGCGTCAACGCCCGACATGAGATCGTCGAAGTCCTGGCTGGGATAGGCGTGGTGAATGAGGTTGCCGAACTCCTCGCCGTAGCTCGTCGAGCCCCTGGGATTCGCGTAGAGCACCACATAGCCGCGCGCCGCATAGAGCTGGATCTCGGCCGCGAATCGATCGCCATAATTGGCGAATGGTCCGCCGTGGATCTCCAGTATCAGCGGGTATTTCTTCGACGGATCGAACCCGGGCGGCTTGACGATCCATCCCTGAATGCGGCGGCCGTCGTAAGACGATTCGTACCAGAGCTCTTCCACAGAGGCGATATCTTTGTGTCCGAGAAGATCGTCGTTCAGATGCGTGAGGCGGTGCGCAGGCCGGCCCCGGGCCGTGACTGCCACGTCCGCCGGGTGATCGGGACGTGAATGGGTGAACGCGATCGTGCCGTCAGGCGCGACGGAGTACTGGCCGCCGGAGTAGGGGCGGCCGAGCGACAGGCCTCCCACGTCTGCGGCGATATCCCGTACGCGGCCGTCCAGAGTCACGTACGCGACCTTGGTGTTGCCGCGGTCGTCATACTGAAAGTACAGTCCGCGTCCGTCCCGGTCCCACCGCGGGTTCTGAGCGCGGCGGTCGAACTCGGGGGCCACGAGCCGCGAGCCGGAGCCGTCGCGGTTCATTACATACAATCGCGTGAGCTGATAGCCCTGGTATCGTTCGTCATAGCCGAGGTAGGCGATTCTGCTTCCGTCCGGCGAAACGGTCGCGTTGGCGTCCGGACCGTGTCGCTCGGTCAGTGCGCGCATCGAGCCGTCTGCCAGACCGATCTCGTGGATCTCGGTGTCCCGCGGATCGTACTCCCAATCCTCCTTGCGATTCGCGGATATCAGGATGGCTCGGCTGTCGGGGGTCCACGCAGGATCGCGGTGGTTGTACGGCCCTCGCGTCAGCTGCCGTGGGGTTCCTCCTTCAGCAGGCAGCACGAATACGTGACGGAAACCATCACGAAGGTATCCTCGCCCGTCGGCCCTATACTGCAGGCGATCGATAACCTTGATGGGCGGTCCCCAGTCCGCTCCCTCGGGTTTGGACGGCATGGGGAGCGCAAACGAGTGTGAGGCCTCACCGGGGACAAACATCGTGAACGCGATCCAGCGTCCGTCCGGCGACCAGGCGAGTTCTCCCGGCGACTCGGTGAGGTTCGTGAGTTTCGCCTCCTGGCCCGTGTCCATCCACCGCAGCCAGATCTCGGCGCCACCGTCATCGGCGGACACGTATAGCAGGCGCGTGCCGTCCGGCGACCAGCGAGGGGAGCTGTAATCGCGGTTGCCGGTCGTGAGTGCGCGGTGTCGCGAACCGTCCACCGCCACCATCCAAAGATTTCCGCGGCCGCGATCGGCCATGATGTCGAAGAAGTGCCGCACGTAAACCACTCGGCGGGCATCGGGAGAGATCTGCGGATCGGATGCGTATTCCAGCTCGAAGACATCTCGCAACGTGAAGCGGCTGCCCTGGGTCTGGGGAGCGAGCGGCGCCACCAGCACGACTGTTGCGCTGCACAGAGCGATGACGGTGCGGGTCATAGTCACTCCGAGGGTTGAACGACTACCGGGGAGATAGTGCGGCGGCGTGGAGGGCGCTAGGGTTGAGGGGCGATCGGAGGGGCGATGGTCATGGACGGGCCACAGCGCTTCCTCTCTCACTCCCGGTGCTGCGGCTTGTCTGGTACGCGTTCTGATCAGCGCCCAATCCCGCTCCCCGATCTGGATCGCCGCTCCGTCCCGCTCGCCCTCGTTCTTGTAGATGGCGAATACGGCCGAACCCGAGCCCGCCAGGCGCACGAGCAGTGGACCGGTCTCCGCTATCCTCTCGAACAGCTCACGCAGCCTGGGCTCCTGGCCGAAGAGGGGTCCCTCAAAGTCATTGCCGCCCAATCGCGCGATCGCACCCCAGGTGCGGAATACGTCACCGTCAAGCACAACCGTCCCTCGCCGAGTGTCGTTTGGCTTGCCGCGACGCAGAGCGTCGTACGCATTCGCGGTCGAGATCCCAAAGGGCGGTACCCCAACCAGCCCCGGTTTGGCCGGCGGAGCCGGGATTCGCATGAGCCTTTCCCCCCGGCCCCAGCCCAAGGCCATCGCAGCACCCGATGTGAAGAACGGGACGTCGCTCCCGAGCTTCGCCGCCATCTGGAGCAGCTCGTGGCGGGGTACCGCGTGGCCCGCAAGGAAGTTCACTGCGTGGAGCACAGCCGCGCCGTCGCTGGATCCCCCACCCAGACCCGCCCGAACCGGGATTCTCTTGACCAGCTCGAGGGCGACACCGAACTGCCGGCCTGTGGCATCGAGCACCATTTCCGCCGCCCGGTACGCCAGGTTCTCCTCAGTGGGCCCGGTGTCGGCCCCCTCAACCACGAGCGAGATACTGCGATCGGTGCGCCGCACCGTCACCTCATCGTGCAACTCGAGGAGCGCGAACAGCGTCTCTATGCTGTGATACCCGGACGCCTGACGGTCCAGCACCCGCAGGAATGGGTTGATCTTCGCATGCGCGGGGATGGCCACTGCGTCCGTCACTCCACCGGTGCTCCCGCTGTGCTTGCCGAGTCGGTCGCCTCTGCCGCGCCTGTTTCACCGGCCGAGCCCTCCGCCTCGGGGGCTCTCAGGTCCGCGAAGTGCAGGTGCACGCGGCCCAGCGACCAGATTCCCAGTAGGGTGATCGGCAAGAACGTCGTGATGTGATAGCCGACCGCGTACGATACGGCGCGTTCGGCGGATACGCCGTACAGCGCCAGGGAGACGCGACTGACCGCCTCGAACACGCCGAAGAAGCCGGGAGACGCGGGTATGGCGACACCGAAGGCGATGAGCGCTTGGAGCAATAGGGCGGCCGTCCACGGAACGTCGATCCCGAAGGCCAGAAACGCGAGTAAGAACGATCCGGCAGCGGCGCCCCACACGGCAAAGCTCCAGAAGACGACAACCGCGAAGCGTCTCGGGCTCTTTAGCGCGTCGAGTCCGGAGAGTGTGCCCTCCACGAATCCAACCAGACGCCCAGCCCAGCGTGTCGGTAGTACGTGATTAGCGACCGCTCGCGCCGCCCCCAGTGCCGGGCCAGGCCAGTGGACGAAAACCAGTGCTCCCACAAGCAGTGCCGCGAATAGAAGGCCCGCACCCTTTGCCACACCGCCCAGCGTGACGCCGCCGACAACGGTGCCGGGCGCGAAACCGCCGGCCCAGATGGCGACGGTCAGGAGAACCACCAGCGTCAGGCCGTCCAGGACGCGTTCAACTGCTAATGACGCGAATGCCGCCGAGAAACGGACGCGGGTGGCGTTGGCGGCCGCGAAGGCCCGGGCGACTTCACCGGCTCGCGCAGGCAGCAGATTGTTCGCCATGAAGCCGATGGCGGTCGCGTGCCACAAAGGGGCGAACGGCAGGGCATCGCCATCGAATCGCAAGAGGTAGCGCCACCTGACGGTCCTGAGAGGGAACGTGAGCGTCGCCAGGGTCACCGCCGCGAGCAGCCATCCTGCACGCACACGGCTCATGTGCCGCCACATCTCGGCCAGGTTGACGTCGTGCAGAGTCCACCACAGGAGCGCGACCGAGATGGCCATACCGAGCGTCCCGGACCAGCGCCCGAGGCGACGGTTAGGGCTAGCCCTCGAGGCCGAGTTCGACGAGATCGAAGATCTCCTCGATCAGTTCGGTGACCGTCGCGTCATCTGCATCGGCGGCGGCGAGGGCCTCGCGGACCTGCGACCGAATGGCGACTGCGCGTTCCAGCGCCGCGCGGCCGCTGTAGCAGAGCGACGTTATGTCGACCAACTCCTCGCCGCCGGTCTCCACCGTCGGAGGGCCTGCGGGTGCCGTGGCGGCGGCGCGGCGTGGGTCGGCAGGTGGGCCCGCCAGCAGTTCGTGGAGCGACGGCTCTCCCAGGCCCAGGTGCTCAGCGTAGCGCTCGTAGCGCTGCCAGCTCCCAGCCAGGTCCGGTGGTTCTTCCACTTCCTCGCCCGTGTCTCTTTCCTCCGCCGGCGCTGCGGGAGCAGCCGCCGCCGGGGTGGGTGTTTCTGGGAGAGGCTCGGCGGGCTCGGTGGTGGGCCTCTGAGCGCCCACGACTGAGTCAGCGCGCGGGCGCGACAGCACTCCCACCGTCGGCTGGACTTCCGCTTCGGCAGGCTCACCTGCAGGAAGCGCGCGCAGCCAATCGACGATTTCGCCGAGCCGGGCTGCCTGCTGCGCTTCGTCCTCCTCGCCTGCGCCACTCAGGATCCGCCCTGCGTCGCGGAGCGCTCGGGCAAACTCCACCGTTCGCTCGAGCGCGGCGCCGCTCGTCACCGTCTCGCGGGACACCCGCGCCAGCTCCGCAACCTTGTCCTGTAGCGGTCCTCCCGCCATCGCACCGAGCGCCCTGAAGGTTCCCGCGAGCGACTGCAGCCTGAGCTCACGCTGCGTCTCCGATGCCGCCCGTTCCAGATCGTCTGCGGTCTTTTTCAGGTGTTCGCCGTGCGACACCAACTCCAGTCTGCCGAGTTGGGCTGGTCTCCCGGACACCGTGCCTTCCCTGACGACGTGAGGTCCCTCATCGTCGTAGTAGAGCGAGGAGATCGAGACGATGTCCTCGTCGACTTCAAGCAAGGCACCCAAGCGATGCGCGAAATCTCGCGCTTCGGAGGAGTCCGGCGACGCTGAGCCCTCGGCCGAGATTTCCTGAGCGGCCCTGGCTAGCGCCTTGGCACCCGCGTTGAACAGAAGGTCGGCTCCACTTACCGGGTCGCTCCTTCGCATGACCTCGGCCGCGGCACTCTCGATCCCATCGAGCAGGTCGGACATCGGTGGGAGGTCACCCAGGATGGCGAGTCCCCTGAGCGGCTGCATTGCCTTGAGCACCCGGTCCACGGACTCCCTGTCCGCCGGGTCCTGCTGCAGTGACTTGGCCGCTTGATCCAGGGCACTCGCGAGCGCCGCTCCTTCCCGCCCGATGAACGCGCGCGTCCCCGCGTCGAGGCCCTGCACGGGAGGCGCGCTCGCGGCGCTCCTGCGACCCGTCACCGAGTCCAGTTCTTGCGCGAGGCTCCGCGCCTTGGCCTCATGATCCTCCGACCATTCGCGAGCGGCGCGCACGAGGATCTTGAGATCGTCCACGCCTCTGATACCGAGCTGTTGAACGCGCGAGTCCCATGGAATGCGGCCCTCATCCACTCCCCGCGCCAGGTTCTCCAGAGCCCCGGCGGCCTCGGAGATCGCTTGCCGCTTCGCCATGAGGGCTGAACCCTTGAGCGCGCGCGCGAGTCGCACGAATTCTCCGGTGACCGGTGGGCCCGCCGACGACACGATGGCGTCGAGTTGCTCGAGGTACTCGCTCGCCTCCATTACGAAGAAGTCGGTCAGGTTCATCTGGTTCATCGGGAGCTAAACTAGGCCGACCTCGCCTCGTCCACCAGTTGTCGCATCTCCCGCACGGCCTGTTCGATGCCGACGAAGATACTCCGGCTCACGATGCTATGACCGATGTTCAGCTCCTCGATCTCGGGAATTGCGGCCACGGGTTTCACGTTTCGGTACGTGAGTCCGTGGCCGGCGTGCACGGCCAGGCCCACGGTGCTGGCGTGAGCTGCGACCCGGCGGAGCTCGTCCAGGGCCGCGTTCGAGCTGAGGTGGGTGTTGGCGTATTCACCCGTGTGCAGCTCCACGGCGGGAACCGTCAGTTCTGCGGCCCTGTCGATGATCTGTTCGCGGGGGTCGATGAACAGGCTCACCCGGATGCCGGCCTCTCGGAGCTGCGCGATGGTCTCTGCGAGCCGCGCATCTGGCGGGCTTCCGGGTGCTCCCAGCAGCAGCCCCCCTTCGGTCGTGATCTCCTCTCGCCGCTCGGGCACGAGCGTAGCCTGATGCGGTTTTATCCCGACCGCGAGCCTCACGATGTCGGGTGCCGTCGCAAGCTCCAGATTGAGTACCGTTGTCACCCGCTCCGCGATGCGGCGTACGTCGTAGTCCTGGATGTGGCGGCGATCCTCGCGCAGGTGGATTGTGATGCCGTCGGCGCCGCCCTTCTCGCACATGATGGCCGCCTCGGCCGGATCCGGCTCGTCGGTGCGGCGCGCCTGTCTCACGGTCGCGACATGATCCACGTTGATATAGAGACGCATGGGAGTTCGGCTTGCTTGGGGTTCTAGAACCACTTAGCTTCGACCGCATCGATTCCCTGATGGGTCAGGTGGCGCGTTTCCCGATTACAAGTATAGTGCTGCTGGCTGCGATCATCACGGCTTGGGCGTGTGGCGGTCGAGGTGCCAGACTGGCGGCGCCGGCCAGTCCCGAGGCGGCCGTGCGTGGATTCTTTGCCGCCGTGAGGGCCAACAGCCTGCGATCGATGGGGGAGTTGTGGGGTGGTCGGCAAGGGCCGGCATCCCGTTACATGAGCGAGCGGGAGCTGGAACAGCGGCTCACGGTGATACGGATCTATCTGGAGCACGAGGCTTTCGAGATCCTGCCGCCCGAAGCCGTGGACGCCGTCCTGTCCCCCGATCGGCGTATCGTACGGGTGCGGCTGACCCGCAAGGGGTGCACACCGATCGTGCCCTTCACGTTGGAGCGGTATAGGGACGGGTGGCTCGTGCACGAGATCGATCTGGCCGCTGCGGGCAATCCGGCGCGGAGTTGCGAGTCGGCGAGGTGAAGCTGGAAAGCGGCGCGGCGAGCCGCTTCACTCCGTGAGCTCCAGCAGAATCCCGGCCGTCGATTTGGGATGCAGGAACGCGATGCGGCGACCTCCCGCTCCGGCGCGAGGTGCCTCGTCGATGAGTTTGTAGCCGGCCTCGCTACAGCGCCGGAGTACCTCGTCGAGGTCACCTACCTTGTAGCAAATGTGATGGATGCCTGGTCCTCGCCGCTCCATGAACTTGGCGACCGGACTCTCAGGAGTCTCGGGGCACAGGAGCTCGACGCTGGTTTCGCCGAACTTGACGGAAACAATTCTGGCCCCATCTGCTGTTTCAGGTTCGGAAGGCTCGAGGCCAAGGACATCGCCGTAGAACTTCAAGGCCTCCTCGATGTCGGCCACGGCTACGCCGACGTGGGCCACTCGAGCATCGATGGATGTCACGGGACCTCCCGGGGGTATCCAGATACGTCCGGTACGGCGCGGTTCTCCGGCCGGGGCCGAACAGAGTCAGGAGCATACAAGATGAGAGGAAGAACATGATGACAGCAACGCCAGTGGCGGTGACAGACGCGGATTTCGCACGGGAGATCGAGCAGCACCAGGGTGTGGCCTTGGTGGATTTCTGGGCTACGTGGTGCGGTCCGTGTCAGATCATCGCCCCGGTGATGGAGCAGATCGCGTCGGAGTACGAGGAAAGGGTCAAGGTCGCGAAGCTCGACGTTGACGCCAACCAGCAGACCCCGATGCGCTTCAACGTCAGGTCCATTCCCAGCGTCCTGGTGTTCAAGGACGGCAAGCATGTGGATACGGTGGTGGGTGCCGTGCCGAAGGCGTATCTTGTCGAGAGGATCGAGAAGCACCTGGAGTAGCCTTTCGGCCCAGCGCCGCCGTTCTGGTACTACGGGACGGGAGCCACCACGAGTAGCCTCGAAGATGCGCCAGAGTACCGCCATCCTTGCCGACACCGGAGTTCGGCTCGCCGACCTGAATTTCCCGGCCAACCGCGTGCACATCCACCGCACGCGGTTGGCCTTCATTCATCTGGACAATGTGCTGCATTTCGCAAAGATCGACCGCGACGGGCGTGTGGACGGGTACGTTACCGCCTACCTGCCGGACGAGGTGGCGGTACTCCTCATGCGGCGCGGCGAGGTGATTACGGCGGTCGCGTTTACGGAGTCGGGGCGCGAGGTTATTCCGATAGCGACGGCTCTCAGGCGCATGCAGCAGGAAACTGAGCGAGGAGAGTTGGTCTATGCCGATGCACCCGCCCAGCAACTTGCGTGGATGTACCAGAGCTGCGCCGCGCCTGCGCGATCGCGATTCGTCGATCCCAATCATCCCGAGCAGCTGTTTCCTGCGCTCAAACATGAGGAGTTCACGGGGGTTCTCGAGATCATCTCGAGGGGGTGTGTCAACTATCTGCGGTTCGAGAACGGCGACTATGTGAACTCGCACTTGTGGGGCAACATCGCCGACACATCGGTTTCACGACAGGTGCAAGGACTGTTCGCGCCCGATTCTGACGGCACTTTGCCGCAACTCGCGGCGACCGTCTTTCCGGCCACCGACGAGCTGCCGGCCCAGGCTTCCCCTGCCCTCATAGAGACCTACCGGGAGCTATTTTGGCAGCTCGTGAACACGGCCGAGAAGGAGATGCCGGGTGAGTCGCTCAAGCGGGCAATCCGCTTGCGTGACGAGGTGGCACAAGAGCATCACTCGCTCAAGGCGATCGGGACTCCCGCCGACCGTCCTGTACCCGACCTCGTGGCCACACCTGAGGAGATAACAGCGGCGCTGGCCGCCTGGACCCACAAGATCCTCGAGCAACTCGAGGTGATAGCGCCCGGAGTGGCACCGGAGGTGCTCAAGGGGGCCACTCGCGAGCACCGCTTCGTGCTGCAGAGGGCGGGTTTCTACGAGGCGCTCCCTTGGACTGTGAGCTGGTGACCGAGGGGACCCTCTACGTCGTAGCCACCCCACTGGGCAATCTCGGAGATATCACCGACCGCGCGCGAGAGGTTCTGCGTGGCGTGCCGATGGTCGCGGCCGAGGACACGCGACGCACCAGAATCCTGCTCGACCGTCTGGATGCTCATCCCAGAATCGTCGCATTGCACGCGCACTCACGTGCGACGGACGTCGCGCGAGTGATTGACGCGCTCGAGGGCGGTGAGGATGTGGCCCTAGTCACGGATGCAGGGACCCCGTCGGTGAGCGACCCGGGGGCCGCGTTGGCCCGTGCCGCACGCGAGGCCGGGGTTGCGACCGTAGCGGTGCCCGGTCCGTCAGCAGTCACGGCGGCGCTCAGCATCTCGGGACTGCCCGCCGACAGATTCCTGTTTCTGGGATTCCTGCCGCGCAAGGGGTCGTCGCGGGCGAAACTCCTGAAACAAGCCGTCTCGAGCGAGTGGACCGTAGTGCTGTTTGAGTCGCCGGAGCGGTTGGTGCGGTTGCTCGAGGATCTGGCACGACGATCGGATGCTGGCCGAACCGCGGCCGTCGCGCGCGAGCTCACGAAGGTGCATGAGGAGTGCCGCACGGGGACCCTGTCTGAGTTGGCGGCGTACTACCGGAAGAACAAAGCGCGCGGCGAGGTCACCGTGATTCTCGAGGGCTCACCGCCGCACGGTGTGGCCGTCGATCGCGACCGACTGCTGGAGCGAGCAAGGGAGCTGCTTGCCAGCGGCGGGACCAAACGCGATGTGGCAGGCCGCCTAGCAGACGAGTTCGCCATTCCACGTAGGGAGGCCTACCAATTGGTGAACGAGCTGTGAAGCGAACCTCGCTCGCGCTCATCCTGCTGATGACGGCCAACACACCCGCCTGGTGCCAGTCGAGCATCACAATTGGAAGGCTTCATTACGACGGGGGAGGTGATTGGTACGCCAATCCCTCGAGCCTGCCGAACTTGCTGCGCGCGATCCGGAAGGACACCGACCTCGCGGTAGCGGAACGCGAACGCGTTGTCAGGCTCACGGACCCGGTGCTGTGGGACGTTCCGTTCATCTATCTGACGGGTCACGGCAATGTGCGATTCACCGACGAAGAGGTGACGATTCTGAGAAGGTACTTGGAGCAGGGTGGCTTTCTGCTCGCGGACGACAACTATGGGCTGGATGAGTCGTTCCGGAGGGAGATAGCCCGAGTGTTTCCCAACAGGCCTCTCGTTGAGGTGCCCCCGCAGCATCCGGTGTACCACGTCGTGCATCGGTTCCCGCAGGGCCTTCCCAAGATCCATGAACACGACGGGCTGCCGGCTCAGGGATTCGGGATCTTCATCGATGGGCGGCTGGTGGTGTTCTACTCCTATCAATCGGACCTGGGAGACGGCTGGGAGGATGCCGATGTGCATGGCGATCCGGAAGCGATTCGAGAACAGGCGCTCAAGATGGGAGTGAACCTGTTCGTCTACGCGGTGGTCGCGAGCGGTGGAGGGAGGTCAAGCTCCCAATGGCGGTATCCTGGGCGATGACTGAGACCGCTCGGTGGCTCGAGGAGCGGCGACGCGAGCTGTCGCTGCGCGTCACGGGGGCCGGTGTCGCGCTGGCACTTGGCGCGGTCCTGCTGGCGCTCGCGGGCGGGGTGCTCCTGGGGCGCCTCGGCACCTACGCGTGGGCGCCTGTCTTGGCGTTAGTTGCGTGGCTCGCGACCGTCGGGGTGGGCGTCTGGGGGCTCCAACGGCTCAACAAGAGCCGCCGCCGCATGACGGTTCTGGCGCTCGCGCGCCGGATCGAGGAGGAAGCCGGTGCCCGGCGGGGACTGATCGTCGGCCCCGCGGCCTGGGAGCCGTCGGGTGGGAGTGTGTCGCTCGCGGCCGCGGCCGACAGCCACGCCAGAGCCTGGCTGGCCCGCAAGGGAGAAGTGGCTCTCGCCGGCGAGCGGCGGCGCGTATCACGCTCTCTCTTCACCGGCGGAGCAGTATTGGCTGTCGGCGCCGTCACCCTTATCGCGTCGGGGCCCACAGCGGCGCACGGTGCGACGCTGTGGCATCCGTTCCGCGTGCTCATGGCACGCAGGGGACCCGTCGAGCTGAGCGTCGATCGTCGTGACGTGCGGCGCGGTGAACGTGTCACTGCGTTTGTGAGGGCCCCCGGCCGCCAAGCCGCGAGGCTCTGGGTGCGCGCCCCGGGTGAGCCGTGGTCCTACGGGGCCGTAGAGCTGGACAGCGCAGGCATGAGCTCGACAGTCGTCGGGCCGCTGGACAGCGACCGGTTTCTGAGGGCGGAGAGCGGAGGGCGTGTCTCGCGGACCGTGCACGTGGAGGTGAGTCTGCCGGTCTTCTTCACTGACTTTCAGTTGACGGCGCGCTTTCCCGAGTATCTCCATCGTCCCGACGAGTCGGTGCCTGCCGCGGGCGACACGGTGGTACTGCCGGTGGGTACTCGCTTGGAGACGCATGGGCGCGCCACGGTGGACATTGAGCGGGCCGCATGGGTGAACAGCGATGACAGCGTCGCGCTCAAAGTGATCGGCAACACTCTAAGCGGCTCGCTAGTGGTGCGGGCGACGAATCGCTGGCAGATGGCGGTCACGACACGCGGCGGTGGTACACTGGAGAGCGCGCCCCCGGCGCTCACCGTGCTGGCGGTGCCGGACAGTGCCCCGGTGGTTGCCATTGCCGTGCCCGGTGCGGACGGCGTGGCGCCCTTCAGCCTGAGACAGCCGATCGTGATCGATGCGCGGGACGATCACCGGCTGACGAAGACCGAGCTGGCGAGCTGGCGCGTGAGTCGGATAGGATCTCGGGACGAGGAAGTCGTCGAGGAGATCGCCCTGCCGCCCGAGGGCACGGATCGAGCGGTGCTCCATTGGACGCTCGATCTTACGGGAAGACCGTTTCTTCCCGGTGACACGGTCCATTACAAGGCGCGCGCTCGTGACAATGCTCCCGAGGCCAACTGGGCCGAAAGCGCAACTTTTGCGCTGCGACTCCCCTCAACCGATGAGCTGCGGCGGACCGTGCGAGCCGCGTCGCGCGGCGTGGTGGCGAGGACCGATTCGCTCACTGAAGCACAGCAGGAGTTGGCGCGCGCGATTGAGGACCTAGCGGCCGAGCGCGATCGAAGGGCCGCTGAGGCGGGCGGCGACCAGCTTCCCTTCAACTCGGCGCAGCAGGCGCGCGAGCTCTTGAACGAACAAGACGCAGCCTGGCGGCGCGCTCGCGAGCTGGCAGAGGAAGTGAGAGAGCTGTCAGAAGCGGCATGGTCGGCCGGAATCACAGACCCTGAGTTCCACCGCCAGCTCGAGGATCTGGAGCGATTGCTGGAAAGTGCATTGAGCGACGAGCTGGTGGAACGGCTTGAGAGTTTGCGTGAGGCCCTGGCACAGCTCGATGCTCCGGCGGCGCGTGACGCCCTGGAGCGACTGGCAGATGCGGCACGCCGATTGCGCGACGGGTTGGAGCGCAGCAGGGAGCTGCTCCAGCGTGCGGCGATTGAGGGAGAGTTGACGTCGCTCGCCGACGATGCGGAGGGGCTCGCGCAGCGTCAGGAGGAGTGGACTAAGCAGGCGGAGAGAGGCGTGGACTCCGTCCTGGCCGATTGGGAGGAACAGCTTGCTGCTCGGGCCGAGACCCTGGCTGCTGAGCTCGAGGCTCTTCAGGCGGCCATCGACTCGGCGGGTGTCCAGGGAGAGGTCAGCGGTGCCCAGCGAGGGGCACAACGGGGAGCGAGTGAAATGCGGCAGGCCGGCAGGCGGGCACGTGCCGGCGATGAGCAGGGCGCACGCGAGTCGGGAGACCGAGCGGCCCGCTCGCTTGGCCCTCTGGCCAAGCAGCTGCGCGAGGAACGGGAGCTCATGCGCGGCGAATGGCGCCGCGAAGTGATGGCAGCAATGGATCGCGCGCTCGTGGAGTCGTCCGAGCTCGCCTCGGCTCAGGAGCGAGTGGCGCGGAGGCTCGCGCGAGGGGAATCTGGTGAGGATGTGCGGGGAGCGCAGGCCGCGGCTCGCGAGGGAATCGATCGCGTGCTGGAGCGGCTCGAGCGGGCGGCCGGAAGGAACGCCTTGGTGTCGCCCCGTCTGGGGGCGGAACTGGGTCTCGCCAGGACGCGCATGAATGAGACGCTCGAGCAATTGCAGCGACCCACGCCGAGCACTCGGCAGGCCGGCAGCAGGGCGGGCGAGGCTCTCGACGCGCTGAACTCGGTGATCTACTCCCTGCTCAGAAGCCGCAGTGAGGTGGCGGGGGCCGAGTCGGGCTCGGGGCTCGCGGAGGCAATCGAGCGAATGGCGGAGCTGGCAGACCAACAGGGCGGGCTCAACTCCGAGGCCGGTAACCTTCTGCCGATGGTACCACAGGGTGGAGAGGCGCTCATGCGTCGCCTAGAGGAGGTCGCCCGAGGGGAGCGGCAGCTCGCGGAAGCACTCGAGCGACTCCGTGCGGAAAGCGGCATGACCGGCGCAGACGAGCTCGCCGAGCATGCCCGCGAGATCGCGCGCGAGCTCGAGGCAGGAAGGCTCGATAGCGAGACGATCCAACGGCAGGAACAGCTGTTCAGGCGGTTGTTAGACGCGGGCAGGACGCTCAGGAGCGACGCACAGGACGAGCGCGAGGAGCGGGTTAGCCGGACCGCCGATCCGAGCAATGTGCGCCTACCCGGTACAACCGATGTTCCCGGCGACGGGCCGCGATTCCGCTATCCAAGTTGGGAGGAGTTACGGACACTCTCACCGGAGGATAGGAAGCTGATTCTCGACTACTTCCGCAGGCTCAACGCCGGGAGACCCCGTGGACGGCCGTAGTGCCGCCGCTCTGGTGACTCTGCTGGCATCGGTGGGGACGGTGCAGGCCCAGGTCGATCTGTCCCGGAGGGTCGAGCAGCTCGAGCAAGCGGGGAGGTACGAGGCCGCGGCGACTCTGCTGAGCGACGCCGGCGAGTGGGAGGAGGCCGCTCGGATCTGGCGCCTTGCGGTGGAGCGGGACGAGCGGATGAGTCTTGGTGCGGTGCAGGTGCTGGAGCCCGTGCCTCCCGGTCGGCGCGATGCGGTCTTGCGCGCGGTGTTCCGCGGCAGGGAGTGGCATCCGGTGGTGAACAGGTTTGCTGCGGAGCTGCTACTCACCTGGGGCCGTCCGGACGAGGCATGGCCGATGTTGGACGCGTCCCTGCCGGCTGATCCGTCGGACGCCTACCAGGTGCTTCGCCGATTCGCGGACAAGTCCGGGCGCCTCGGCACACCGCTTGCGCTCCGGGCGCGCGGCTATGCTTTGGAGCGGATGGCCGAGGTGTCCGGCGATCGGGAGGCGGTGCGGCT
>JBHIEQ010000012.1:0-18263 GCA_046760725.1 Gemmatimonadales bacterium | reverse complement strand
ACCCGAGCTTGGACGAGACGGCGGGGCGGTGAGAGGCGGGACCGGCCGTCGGCAGCTGGTCTACTCACCTCCCCTCCCCATCATGGCTCGGATCTCCCCCTCGTCCGACGTCCGAGGACGGGGTTGGCGCCCCGGCGGCTGGCGACCAGCGCCCCCACGGCGCAGGCCAGGGTCAGGGCGTCCTGCGGATCGTCGCCGCTCACCATCTGCGGCAAGCAGGCGGCGAGGAACGAGTCGCCGCACGCGACGGTGTCCACCGCCTGCACGTCGAAGACGGATTGGCGGAACAGACGACCCGCCCGGGCGATGCCGATGAAGTCCCAGGCGGCAGGCTCCCCGATGTTCGTACCGCACGGCGTGGGAATCGGACGCGTCTACCGGGACACGACCCGTCGGACAATGGACGCTTCTCCTTTCGTGCAATATCATCGCAGGTAAGCTCGAATCCAGTGAGTGCCGATGGCCGACCAGTTGGACCGCTACAGCATCGGGCGAAAGCTCACCCAGGTCGGTATCGTCGGCGTCCTCGGTGTCTGTGCTCCATGACCAGGCCGGTGGTCGGGCTCGACCTGGGCGGTACCAAGATCGCCGCGGCGCTCTTCCCAGAGGAGGGTGAGCCGACGCATTGCGACGCCGTCGCCCTGAAAGGGCGGACCGGAGAGGCGGTCGGAGTCCTGGTCGTGGAGCGAGTGCTGGCGCTGCTGGAGGCGGCGGAGTTGAACGGCGAGCCGGCCGCTGGCGTCGGTATCGCGGTGCCCGGCATCTACCGCGCCGCGACCGAGACGGTGTGGGCGCCGAACATCCCCGGCTGGGATGACTACCCGCTGGTGGAAGAGGTACGTGCCGGAGTGCCCGACGGCGTGCCGGTTCGGGTGGACAGCGACCGGGCCTGCGCGATCCTGGGGGAAACGTGGCGGGGTGGGGCGGCGGGGGCGCGGAACGCCATCTCCCTGGTCGTGGGAACCGGTATCGGCGCGGGGATCATGGTGGAGGGGCGGATCGTACGGGGCGCCGGCGACGCCGCGGGCGCCATCGGTTGGCTGGCACTGGACCGGCCCTACCACGAGGGCTACGAGGCGGTGGGCTGCTTCGAGTACCACGCCTCGGGCGCGGGGATCGCCGCGAAGGCACGACGGCTCATCGAAGCGGACCACGGCTACGGCGGCGCGCTGCGTTCCGGTGACCTCGAGACACTGACGGCCCGGGACGTGCTCGCCGCTTACGAGGACGGGGACGCCATCGCGGTGTGCGTGTTGGATGAAGCCGTCATCTACTGGGGCATGGCCGTCGCTAACCTGGTCAGCCTGTTCAACCCCGAGACGATCATCTTCGGCGGCGGCGTGTTCGGCCCGGCTGTGCAGTTCCTGGAGCGGATTCGCGAGGAGGCGATGCGCTGGGCGCAACCCATCTCTATCCGGCAGGTCGTACTGCGGGCTTCGCAACTGGGAGACGATGCCGTGCTCTATGGTGCCGGCCGGCTTGCGATGCTCTCGCAACCCTAAGAGGATGCTGAGAAAGTGCTCCCGGATTGCGCGTCGAGTCGCGGCCACTGGACGATGGGGCGGCGGTTGGGGCAGTCGCGAATCGCAGCGCGCGAAGGGAGCATCTTCTCAGCATCCCGCTAAGAGCTTGTGAGCGCTGGTGAGCTGACATGAACGCGTACAGGCGGCGGCCTGTCTTCGCGGCGGCGTGCGTCGGGATGCTGCTGTTCGGCATCGTGCTCACGACGCTCGGGGCCGTCCTACCTTCGATAATCGAACGCCTGGGGCTCGACCGGACGGAGGCGGGCTCGCTGCTGGCGTTGCTGAGCCTGGGCATCCTCGCAGGCTCGCTGGTCTTCGGACCGGTCGTGGACCGGCGCGGCTACAAGGGGATGTTGGCGGCGGCCGTCGCTCTGATCGCGCTGGGTCTGGAAGGGATCGCGTTCGCCCCCTCCATCGTGCTGCTCGCCATTGCGGCGGTCCTGGTCGGCTTCGGCGGCGGCGTGATCAACGGCGGCACGAACGCGCTGGTCGCCGATATCAGCGCCGCGGGCCGCGCCGCGGGGCTCGCCTATCTGGGCGTCTTCTTCGGGCTCGGCGCTTTCGGCGTGCCGTTCATGCTGGGACTGCTGCGCGAGCGATTCGGCGACGCCCGAGTCGTGGCCGGTATCGGGGTGCTGGTAGCGCTCGTATTGCTTTACTACGCAGCGATCCGCTTTCCTGAGCCGAAGCAGCCGCAGGGCTTCCCGCTGCGGCAGGCGGTGGGACTGCTGCGTGATCCCGCTCTCGTGCTGCTCGGGGTCATCCTGTTCTTCGAGAGTGGGATGGAGATCACAGTGGGTGGCTGGACGGCGACGTACATCAACCAGGAGCTGACGCTGCCGCCCGAGCGAGCGCTGTACCTACTGTCGCTCTACTGGTTGGGCATGACGGGAGCGCGATTGGCGTTGGGTCGGCTGCTGAAGCGCGTGTCGCCGGTGGCCGTGCTTCTATCCTCGTTGGGAGTCGCGTTCGCCGGTGCGATGATCCTCATCGGCGCCCAGACGACGGCCTCTGCGGGTGCCGGCACTCTGCTGGCCGGCGCAGGCTTCGCCGCCGTCTTCCCCGTCATCCTCGGCTATGTGGGGGATCGTTACGAGCGCATGTCGGGGACGGCGTTCGGCGTCGTACTCGTGATGGCATTGACGGGCGGAACGGCTCTGCCGTATGCGACCGGAGTGCTGGGCGACGCGTTCGGGCTCAGGCCGTCGCTCATGATCGTGCCGGCTGGCCTCATCTGCGTGGCGCTGATCTTCGCGATCACGCGGCCGCGTCTGCGAACGTCGCCGCAGGCGGCCGGCTGACGAGGGCCCTCACAGCAACTTCGACATACGACCGACAATCGGGGATGACGTGACGATGCTTGCGAAGACATGGCTGAACAACGCGCGCGAGGTAATGGAGCGGATCGAGGCGACGCAGCTGGACAACATCGCCCGGGCGGCGCAGATCATGGCGGAGTCGATCGCCGTTGAGCGCTGGGTCCACACGTTCGGCTGCGGCCACGCGACGCTGCCTGTGGAGGAGATGTATCCACGCATCGGCGGCTTCGTGGGGTTCCACCCGATGATCGAGCTGCCGCTCACCTACTTCACCCACATCACCGGTGAGATGGGGATCCACCAGTTCCTGTTCCTCGAGCGGGCCGAGGGGTTCGGCCGCGAGCTGATGAAGAGCTACGACTTCGATCCGCGTGACACGATGTGGATCTTCTCGCACTCGGGGCTCAACCCCGTGAACATCGACGTTGCGATGGAGGCGAAGGAGCGTGGGCTGAAGCTGGTGGTGACGGGCTCCGAGGCAGCGTATCGGGACGAGCCGCCGCGGCACTCGTCCGGGGTTAGGTTATTCGAGGTGGCCGACGTGGTGGTGGACACGTGCGTGCCGGCCGTGGACGCGTCAGTGCCGTTACCCGGTCACGTTGACAAGGTCGGTCCGGTCTCGACCGTTGCCTTCACGGCCGCCGTGTGGATGATCGTCACCACGGTGGCCGAACGTCTGGTCGAGCGCGGGGTCAGGCTGTTCATCCACCCGTCCCACAACATCCCCGGCGACACGAGGGCGCGGGAGCGGTTGGACGCGGCGCTCAGGGAGTACAAGCGGCGGGTGGTGGGGGTGTAGCCAGACGCGACGGAACGCCCCACCCCGCGCTCTTTCGATGCTCGGCACACCGAGCGTATGTTGTACCGTGTGGCGGTCCCAGCCAGAGCGACACGCCGATGCCCGTCACCGGCAAGCTCTCCCGGAGTTCTACGAGCACCTGGGCGAGACCGTCGCAAACGAACTCGTGGATTGGTTCAACGCCGTGAATGCCACGCACCGGGCCGATCTCCGCGAACTCGACGAGCTGAACCTCCAGCGCTTCGACGCGAAGTTTGAGCAACGCCTGACACAGTTCGACGCGGAGTGGGAGCGGCGATCAGCGGAGCTCGACGCCTCCGTTGATCGCCGCCTGGGCGCCCTCAAGGCAGACCTGATGAAGTGGATGTTCATCTTCTAGACCGGCACCGCAGTTCCGCTGGGCGGGCTGATCGTGGCACTGTACGTCATGTGACCGCTACGACGCGGGCCGCGACGGCGGTGCGAGGAGAGGGGCCATGGGCGACGAGCTGAAAGACCTGCGATACCAGGCGGCGGCGCGCGATCCCCAGCGGATGCTGGACAACCTCCACGGGGACCTCGACCTCAAGATCTCGGTCGGGATCTGGTACTTCACGCCGGGTGGCGGTCGGTTTCACGATCGATTCGTGCCGCAGGCGTCGATCGAGCAGCGGATCGAGATGGCCGCCGGAATGGCCAGGTACGGCGTCACGGGGATCGAGGCGCACTTCCCCGACGAGGTGAACGAGTCGAACGCGCATCTTTACCGGCGCCTGGCCGAGGAAGCCGGGATCCGCCTGGTGGCGATCCCGTTCTCGCACTTCTTCGACCCGCGCTTCGAGTTCGGCTCGTTATCGAGCCCCGATGCGGCCACGCGCGACCGCGCCATCGAGATCGCGGTTGGTGGCCTTCGCCTCGTCCGCGATCTAGGCGCGGACCTCGCCATCTCGTGGCCGGGCATGGACGGCTACCGCTACGTACATGGCACGCCGTTCATGCACATGTGGGACTCGTTCGAAGGCGCCATGGCGGAGGCTATGGACGAAGTCCCCGGCGTGCGGATCGCCATCGAGCCCAAACCCTATGAGCCGGCGGCCAACAACATCTACCGCACGACGGCGGAGGGGATCCTCGCCGCGCAGCGCATCGAACGCCGGCTGCGGGCCGCGGAGAATCGCCGGCTGCTGGAGGACGGCTATACACTGGTGGGGCTCAATCCGGAAGTCGGACACGTGAAGATGGGCTTCGAGATGCTCCCGGCGGCGTTCTCGCTCGTCGCGATGGAGTGCCGACTCGCGCACACGCACTGGAACAGCCAGCCGGACGGCAACTACGACCAGGACAACAACGTCGGTGTGGTGAATGCACACGAGACCGAGGCCCTGCTCTATGCGCTCTGGGCGGTGGGATACCGGGAGTACTTCGGCATCGACATCAATCCAGAGAACATGCCTGTCGAGAAGGCCGTCGAGCTCAACATTCGGGCCCTGGAAAAGATGAAGGACCGGGTGAGCCGCTTGCCGCACGAGCGCATCCTCGAATGTCACCTTCACCCACACGACCATCGCGGTGAGCTGGAGGAGATCCTCATCGAGCACTGGTAGGAGACCGGGGGATGGAAGGGCTGTTCGCCGGATTGGACGTCTCCACCCAATCCTGCAAGCTGGTGGTCATCGATCTGGACGCTCGTGGCGTCGTTCACGTCGACTCGGTGGATTACGACGAGGACCTGCCGCACTACGGCACGCGCGAAGGAACCGTCCAAGGGCTGGACGCGGGGGTGTCCGAGTCCGATCCTCGGATGTGGATCGAGGCGGTGGAGCTGCTGCTGGAACGGCTGAAGCAGACCCCGGACATCGCACAAGACGAGATCCACTGCCTGTCTGTCTCGGGACAGCAGCACGGTCTGGTGGCGCTGGCCGCCGACGGGAGCCTGGCACGGCCGCGGTCCAAGCTCTGGAACGACTTCTCGACCGCGGAGGAGTGCGAGCTGCTCACCGAACGGGTGGGGGGAGTCGAGCGGATGCTCGCGGAGGTGGGCAACACGCAGCGGACCGGCTACACGGCTCCCAAGATCCTCCACATGCTCCGTCATGAGCCGGAATGCTACCGGAAAGCGGCGACGCTGTTCCTGGTTCACAACTACGTCAACTGGCACCTGACGGGCGGCGCGAGCGGGGGAATCGCCGTGATGGAGCCCGGCGATACGTCCGGAATGGCGTTATGGAACCCGGCGACGAGGAACTGGTCGAGAGCGGTGCTCGACGCGATCGACCCGGGTCTCGAAGCTAAGCTGCCGCCGGTCAGGCCGTCAGACCAAACGATCGGGGTCATCGCGCGTGGCCTCGCCGACAGGTTCGAGCTTGCGGCTGACTGCCGCATCGATGCCGGGAGCGGCGACAACATGTACGGCGCGGTGGGAACGGGGAACTTCACACCCGGTATTGTCACGATCAGTCTGGGCACCAGCGGGACCGCGTACACGTACTCGGAAGACCTGTACGTCGATCCCACGGGAGAGATCGCCGCCTTCTGCGACAGCTCCGGTCACTACCTGCCGCTCCTGTGCGTGTCGAACATGGCGAACGGCTACAACGCCGTGCTCGAGCGGTTCGGGATGAGCCACGAGGAATTCGACGCGGCGATCGATCGCACGCGCCCGGGCAACGAGGGCAGGGTCTTGCTTCCCTGGTACGGCGGCGAGCGCACCCCCGATTTGCCGCGCGCGGCTCCACTATACTTCGGCTTCGGCGTCGGCGATTTCGGGAGGGATCAGCTCAGCCGAGCTGTATTGGAGGGACATGTCCTGAATCTGTTCACCGGCTTCCGCAGGCTCCCGCTGAGACCGAAGGCGATCCACCTGACGGGTGGGTTGTCGCGATCGCGCTCCTGGTGTCAAACGATCGCCGATGTCTTCGAGGCCGAGACGGTCCCGGTGCGCGGGGAGGGCGCCGCCTTGGGTGCCGCGATTCACGCGGCGTGGGTGTGGACCAAGGAACAGCGTGACGCGGTTCCCCTGTCCGAGGTGGCGAAGCCGTTTGTCCTCTTTGATGAGGACAGGCGCACGGTGCCAGCAGCCGAGCGCGCCCCGGTGTATCGCGCTCAAGCGCGGCTGTTCCGGGCCCTGTCGGAGCGGGTGCGGGGGATGGCCTCGGAGGATGATCCGTTCGAGTTGAGGAACCGTCATGAATACTCGCACTAGGGGGATGCTGAAGAAGGGAGCCCTTTTTCGACATCCTACCAGGACCGGCGTGGTGGCCGGCCTGGCCGGAGCGCTCGTCGCCTGCGCGGCCGGCACGAGCGATATCGCGGGCCCGGCCGACGTGCCGCAGCCCATCGAGGGGACGCCGCCCGCGGACCTGCCGCCGGCGTATCTCGATCCCGATGCGCCGCTCGAGGTCCGCGTGCAGGACCTCATCTCGCGCATGACGCTCGAAGAGAAGGTCTCGCAGACCCTGTACGACGCGGCGGCCATCGAGCGACTGGGCGTTCCGGCGTACAACTGGTGGAACGAGGCGCTGCACGGCGTCGCCAGGTCCGGACGCGCGACCGTGTTTCCCCAGGCCATCGGACTGGCGGCCACGTGGGATGAGGACCTGATGTTCCGCGTGGCGACCGCGATCTCCGATGAAGCGCGCGCGAAGCACCATGAGGCCGTGCGTCAGGGCAGGCGCGGCATCTACGAGGGGCTCACCTTCTGGTCCCCGAACATCAACATCTTCCGCGATCCACGGTGGGGACGGGGCATGGAAACCTACGGCGAGGATCCGTATCTGACGGGTCGACTCGCGGTGGAGTTCGTGCGGGGCATGCAGGGCGACGATCCGTTCTACTTCAAGACGATCGCCACCCCCAAACACTATGCGGTGCACAGCGGCCCGGAGCCGGATCGTCACACGTTCGATGCCGTGGTGGATGAGCGCGACTTGCGGGAGACGTATCTGCCGGCGTTTCGGGCGACGATCGTCGATGCGAACGCGCACTCCGTTATGTGCGCCTACAACCGCTTCAGGGGCGATCCCAGTTGTGGCAGCACAGAACTCCTGCAACGCATCCTGCGGGAGGAATGGGGCTTCGAGGGCTACGTCGTCTCCGACTGCTGGGCGATCATGGACATCTACAGTACTCACCGGGTCGTGCGGACCGCCGCCGAAGCCGCCGCCACGGGAATCACGGCCGGTACGGACCTCAACTGCGGGGTCACGTACGACAGCCTGGTCGCGGCCGTCGAGCAGGGGTTGATCAGCGAGGAACAGATCGACGTCTCGCTCCGGCGACTGATGCGCGCACGCTTCCGGCTCGGCATGTTCGATCCGCCCGATCGGGTACCGTTCGCGGACACACCGTACCGGGTGAACGAATCACAGGAGCACCAGCGTCTCGCTGTCGAAGCGACCCGGAAGTCCATCGTGCTGCTCAAGAACGACGGTGTTCTCCCGCTCAGCAAGGACCTTGGCACCATCGCCGTGATCGGCCCGAATGCCGACGACGTCGACGTCCTGCTCGGCAACTACAACGGCGTCCCCTCGAATCCGATCACGCCGCTGCAAGGGATTCGGCGCAAGGTCTCGCACGGCACGCGAGTGCTCTACGCGAGAGGCACGGACATCGCCGAGAACATGCCCTCGCTCGAGGTGGTACCCGTGAGTGCGTTGTCGACGGTCGAGGGCGGGCGGCGGGTCCGCGGACTCACGGCCGAGTACTTCGCCAACCGCGACTTCGAAGACGCGCCGTTCGTGACGCGCGTGGACGAAGTGGTCGATTTCCACTGGTGGGACGAACCACCCCTCGCCGGGATGCCGGCGGACGGCTTCAGCGTGCGGTGGACCGGCACACTGACACCGCCCGCGAGCGGCCGTTACGCACTGGGTGTGCGGGTGTTCGGAGGCGCCAGGCTGTTCGTCGATGACTCGCTGCTGCTCGAGTCTTCTGATCGGCACGTAGTGGTCCCGCGCTGGATCGACCTGGAGCTGGAGGCGGATCAGGAATACCCTATACGGGTCGAGTATCGGGACCGCCGCGCCGATGCGATCGTCCAATTGGTGTGGGCGAGACCGCAGCCAGGCCTGCGCACCGAGGCCCTCGACGCGGCGCGGCAGGCCGACGTCGTCATCATGATGCTGGGGCTCTCGCCACGCCTCGAGGGCGAAGAGATGCGTGTCGACGTACCGGGCTTCGCCGGGGGAGACCGACTCGACATCGAACTGCCCGCACCGCAGCGCGAGTTGCTCCAGGCAGTGAGTGCGCTCGGGACGCCCATGGTGCTGGTGTTGTTGAATGGCAGCGCTGTGGCCGTTAACTGGGCGGCGGAGCACATCCCTGCGATCGTCGAGGCCTGGTATCCAGGGCAGGCCGCGGGCCCCGCGATCGCCGACGTGCTCTTCGGCGACTACAATCCGGCCGGCCGGCTCCCCGTCACGTTCTACCGCTCGGTCGCGCAGCTCCCACCCTTCACCGACTACCGTATGCAGGGGAGGACTTATCGCTACTTCGCAGGCGATCCGCTCTTCCCGTTCGGCCACGGGCTGAGCTACACCGCGTTCTCGTACGACAACCTGACACTGCCGTCGCAGGTGCGTGCGGGAACGGACGTCGTCGTCGCGGTCGACGTGGAGAACATCGGGCCCGTCGCCGGCGAGGAGGTCGTGCAGCTCTACGTCACGGATGTCGATGCTTCGGTCCCGGTACCGATTCGATCCTTGCAGGGATTCTGGCGTCTGTTTCTCCGGCCGGGCGAGCGGAAGACCGTGACGTTCACGCTCACGCCGCGGCGGCTCTCATTGATCGATTCCCACTGGCGCAGGGTGGTGGAACCCGGTGTCTTCGAGGTATCCGTCGGCGGGAAGCAACCCGGGTTCCGCGGCGTCCAGGACGCCGCGACGACCGGTGTCATCACCGGTCGCTTCGAGGTGGTCGGACGGACGCTGCGACTGGCGGCTTCGCCCGCCGAGAGTCGGGACGACGGGTTGGAACGGCACTAGCCGACGCCGAGGGGCGAGAAGTACACGAGGATGGCCGCGAGGATGACCACCACGATCACGGAGAGCGCGACGTCGCGCCCGTTCCAGCTCGCGCGCGACGTCTTGTAGGTGAGCCCGCTGATCTGCTCGAACGCCGGCTCGGGGTGGCGCAGGCTGACGCCGATTAGTAGCGCCACGGAGACCGCCAGCAACATGACGGCGAAGTAGAGGAAATTCACGTCGGCGAACCAGTAGAGCGCACCGCTCAAGGCGTCTTTGTTCAATTCGGCGATGAGGCGCAGCATGCCGATCACGAATCCCCCCACCAGGGCGCTCATGGCGCCGGCCACGTTGAGGCGTTTCCAAAAGAGGCCCAGGAAGAAGACGGCGGCGATCGGCGGTGCGATGTAGGCCTGGACGCTCTGGAGGTAGTGGTACAGCTCGCCCGAGATGCTCTCCATGAAGGGAATCCACAGGACACCGGAGACGACGACGATCCCGGTGGCGGTACGCCCGACCATCACGAGGGTGCGTTCCGACGCGTCGGGCCTGAGCTTCTTGTAGACGTCCATGGTGAACAGAGTGGAACACGAGTTGAACACGGCGGCGAGTGAGCTCATGAGAGCGGCCAGGAGTCCGCCCGCCACGAGTCCGCGGAGGCCGACCGGCAGCAGGGCCTTCACGAGGACCGGGAACGCTTGGTCCGCGGACTCGAGTTCGATCTGCCCCGTGCGCGCGAGGGCGAAGGCGATCACGCCCGGGATGAGGAAGATGAAGAAGGGAAGCAGCTTCAGGTACGCCGCCCAAACGGTGCCGCGTCGGGCCTGTGCTTCGCTCCGTGCCGCCAGCGCGCGCTGCACGATGTATTGATCCGTGCACCAGTACCACAGGCCGACGATCGGTGGCGCGACTACCATTCCCGGCCACGGGAACTCGGGGTGGTCCGCCGGGGGGAACAGGTTCAGGTGGTCGCGGCCCGCCGTGGCCACCAGGTTGTCCCAGCCACCGATGGCATCCAGGCCGAGGACGGTCACGATCGCCGACCCGGCGATCAGCACCACCGTCTGCACGGCCTCGGTGTAGAGGACCGCCCGGAGGCCGCCCAGAATCGTGTAGGCCCCCGTGAGGATCACAACGACCAGCGCACCGGTCCAGAAGTCGATGCCCATGAGCACCTGGAAGACGACGGCCCCGGCATACACAGTCACCGACACCTTCGTGAGCACGTATCCCACGAGCATGATCACGGAGAGGAACCAGCGGGCAGAGGGGCCGTACCGCTTCTCCAGGAACTCCGGCATCGTGAAGACCCGGGAGCGCATGTAGAACGGGATGAACACCCATCCGAGGAGGAGGGCGAGCCAGGAATGCAGCTCGTACAGGCCCATGGCCACGCCGGTCTTCGCGCCGGTCCCCGCGAGGCCGACGATATGTTCGGAGCCGATGTTGGACGCGAAGATCGAGGCCCCGATCACGAACCAGCCGACGTGACGGCCGGCGAGGAAGTAGTCGGTGGACGTCTCCTGCTTCTGCGTGAGCACCCACCACGCAATGCCCAGGAGGACGGCGAAATAGGCGCCGACGACCAGCCAATCGAGTGTCTGGAACGTGGTGTCCATGGAGGTCGACCGGTGTTACCGCGAGACCCGCCGAGCGAGCCACGCCTCGAAGTCGTTGTGTGCCTCGATGAACGAACTCCCGAGAACATAGGTGACGAGGCCGAGCAGCATCGAGGAGTGATCGATCTCCCGGATCTCCGTTGTGACGTTTTCGGGGAATCGGTTACATCGAACCAGGTCCGCGCACGGGGTACGACATGTGGACCAGATGAATCTTCCACTCGCCGTCACTCCGGATCCAGACGCTGGTCCAGGCGAAATCGCGCGCCGGGCCGGTGACGCCGGCGGTATCGGTCTGCGCCCACGTCCCGAGCGCCGTCACGCTTGCCGCGTCCGGCGCCATGACGACGGTTCGGGACTCGCGGAAGGTGAAGGTCTGACTCGCCACATGGTTGAATCGGGGCCGCGTCTCCTGGAGCGTACCCAGGCCGAGGTACACCGCACCGCCGGCTGCCCACACGAAGTCCGGTGAGTCCGCATAGTAGGACATCCCGCGATCCCAGTCCGCCGCCCGCCACGCGTCCCAGTACTCGCTATTCAGCGCGTTCACCTCGGCGGCGATCTCGGCTCGCCGTTCATCGGTCAGCTCGGTCGTGGCGGGCTGACAAGCGGCCATCAGCATCAGCGGAAAAACCATGCGGCGCATAGCACACCCCTTTCTTGGTCCACGTAGGCTACGGCCCATAACGGGCGACGCCCCCTCCCGCGACGTCGCACGCGGGTCGGTACTGTTCGTCGCGAAGAGCGTCCGGACTCTGGTTGCCGCGGCTACTCCTGGGTGATCTCCCGGATCTTCACGTTCCGGAACCAGAACACGCTGCCGTGGTCCTGGATCACGATGTGGCCGGTCGCGGCGCTGCCGTAGTCCGGGGCGTCTTTCCACTTCCCGGCGTTCTTGAGCTTATCCCACTCGTCGTTCCAGCGCTCGAACTCCACGACCTTCGCCCCGTTGAGCCAGTGCTCCACGTGGTTGCCGTTCACCACGATCCGGCTGGTGTTCCACTCGCCCACCGGATGGAGCGGCTTGTCGTCGGCGGCCGCGTGCATCTCGTAGTTGGCGGCGGTCTTGTGCCACTCCTGCAACTCGCTCGGGAAGCCCACGTCGTCCACCAACTGGTACTCGGGACCCGTCTTCCAGGCGGCGTCGTACTTCTCGTCCTCGATCACCCCATACATGATGCCGCTGTTGCCGCCCTCGGAGGCCTTCCAGTCGATGCTGAGCTCGAAGTTCGTGTACTCCGAGTCCGTGACCAGGTCGGTGCGCATGTCGCTGCCGTAGTTGCCTTCGGTGCCGACCGACCTGATCGCGCAGTCCTCGATGGTCCACGACTCGAGGGCGCCACCGTTGTATCCGTGCCAGCTGGTCAGGCTCTCACCGTCGAACAGCAGCGTCCAGCCCTCCGCCCGCTCGGCGCCGCTCAGCGTATTCACCCCCGCGCAGGGACCGGCGGCGGTTTGCCCGCCCTCGTTCGGCGCACAGGCGAGAGCCGCCGCCAGCGTTCCTGACGCTAGCCAAGACAGGATTCTCGGGTTCATGACTCGTCTCCGTTTCGCGTGTTGGAGCGCACGAGAGTTGCCCCCGACCCAAGTATGTGCCGCAAGACGGCAAGACGGTAGGACGGGGGAACGGCGATTGCAGATTGGCTGGGCGGACTCACACCGCCTGGTGCCCAACCTCCTCGCTCGGCCGGAGTGCGTCGCGAGTTCGGCTCCCCGAGGCTTTCCCGGAAATCCGTGAAGAACCTTTGCCAGCGTCCTCCTACCGGCTCGTCCCCGCAATCTCGATGGGCATCTGCAACCGCATATCGCGCGACGACGGGCCAACGTAGACGGTCCGCGTTCCGGGGGCCGGCACCCACACCTCTGACTCGGCGGACCAGTACGAGAGCTGCCGCGCGCCGACGTGCACGGCCACTTCCCGTTCCTCACCCGGCTCCAGCGTGATGCGTTCGAATCCGACGAGCTGCCTGGGCGCCATGGGAACCGCAGCATCGGGTGGAGGCCCCAGGTACACCTGTGGCACCTCGTCGCCCCGAACCACTCCCGTGTTGCGCACGGTGAACGTGACGTCCAGGCCATCGCCCGCCGGCTCCACTCTGAGCCGGTCGTACGCGAACGTGGTGTACGAAAGGCCGTGGCCGAACGGGAACAACGGCTCGACACCTTGGGAATCGTACCAGCTATAGCCGACGAAGATGCCTTCATCGTACGACGTCCGTCCCTCGATCCCAGGATAGCGCTCGGGAGGCGCGGTCGGCGCGTCCTTCTCGTCGCGCGGGAAGGTGACGGGTAGCTTGCCGCCCGGGTTGGCCTCGCCCACGAGCAGCGCGGCCGCCGCTTCACCGCCTTCCTGACCCGGATACCAGAGCTGCAGCACCGCCGCCGCACGCTCGAGCCACGGCATGAGCACGGCGCTTCCGGTCTGAAGCAGCACGACAGTCCGTCGGTTGGCACCGGCCACGGCGTCAATCAGATCGTCCTGGGTGCCTGGAAGCGCCAGCGACAATCTGTCGCGCCCCTCCGTCCCCTCGTCGTAGCCGATTACCACGGCCGCTCGTGCCGCCCGCGCAGCGTCCACAGCTTCTCGGCGGAAGGCGGCCCGGCGCCCGGGCGTGACCCACGCCAGCCGGATCTGAAGCGGTTCCCTGCCGGGTGCCAGGAACGGGAGTCGCGGGCCGCCGGTCGAGATAGTGATCGACCGTGGCACGTCCGCCTCCAACCGAACCGTGGCAGTCGCGTTCTCGAGGCCGTCGGCCGTGGGGATCAGGCTCGCATTGCCGAAGAAGCGGGCCGTGGACAGCAACCGGTCGCCGTCGAGGATCAGGGTCGCCGCTCCTCCCCGCGCTTGCAGCTTGAGCTCGTACTCGCCAGTGACGGGCGCCGTGATCGTCCCGTTCCAGCTCCACTCAGTGCCGGGTTCCAGCGCGCTTTCACCGACGAAGTCGAGCACCGCGTCCAACTGCGTATTCCCATCGGGAGCGGTGCGCAGGAGACCGTTGCCGCCCGTACCCTCCGGCGGCGCGAGCACCGACGTGGGTACCGGAACGCCGTCGAGGTCAATACCGGCCACGTGGCGTACCCTCGCGTCACCGACCATCCGCCGCTGGAGGGCATCCACGAGGCTCACCTTGCGCAGAGGCGTCACCCGCGAGCTACCGCCGCCCCCGACGAGCGGGACCCGGGCGGTGGGGCCGATCACGACCACCGACGGAAGGTCGGCTGCCCGAATCGGAAGCGCGGCACCCTCGTTCTTCAGCAGCACCGCCCCCGCGATCGCAACGTCCCGGGCAACCTCCCGACCGGCTTCCTCGTCGATGCGTGGGCGCGGACCGGCCGAGCCGTCCAGCAGCCCCATTCGATCCATCTGTCGCAGGACGCGTTCCACGGCCCGGTCCACCGCGGACATCGGGATGTCCCCTGAAACCACTGCGTCCTTTAGCGCGCCGGAGGCGAACGGGGCCCTCATTCCGGGGAAGGTCATTCCGAGTCCGGGCATCTCTTGATCGAGCCCGGCCTCGATCGAAGTCACCGAATGGCTGGCGAACCAATCGGTCATCACCCAACCGTCGAAGCCGAACCGGTTTCGCAGGATGTCGGTCAGCAACCCCTTGTTGTCGCAAGCGTACACACCGTTCACCTTGTTGTAGGAGCACATGACGGCACCGGTGCCTGCCTCCACCGCCGCTTCGAAGCCGGGCAGGTAGATCTCGTTCAGTGTGCGGGCGTCCACCTCTGCGCTCGTGCTCATGCGATCCTGCTCGTAGTTGTTCGCCACGTAGTGTTTGACCGTGGCGATGAGTCGCTCATCCTGAATACCTCGAACCTCTTCGGCAACCATTCGCGCGGCGAGCAGCGGATCCTCGCCCAGCGTCTCGAAGTTCCGCCCGGCCTCGGGCACGCGCACGATATTGACCATCGGGGCGAGCAACACGTCCTGGTGGCGCGCTCGTCCCTCACGGCCCATGAGCTGCCCGAAGCGCCGGGCACGGCTCGGATCGAAGCTGGCGGCGAGCGCCACCGGCGCGGGCAACGCTGTCGCCGGCATCGATGTTCGAATACCTGCCGGGCCGTCCGACAGGCGGAGCGGCGGGATTCCGAGCCGCGGAACGCCCGGGACGTATCCAGCCTGGCCACGATCCGCCGGATCCTGCGCTCCGTACAGCAAGGAGAGCTTCTCGTCCAGCGTCAGCGCACGGAGCAACGTCGCGATGTCCACCTCCTGCCGGTCGGCGATCGCCTGGTCGCGCACGATAACGGCTCCCGAGTTCCGGAGCTGGGCCGCCTGTCGTGGCGGGAGACGCCACGTACGGTCGAACCGTCCCTCGGCGATCGTGTATCCGTCCCTGGCGTTGAAGAGCAGGTAGTCCTGGCGGTTCGCGAGCTGGAGGGACGGCACCGCGCCGGCGAAGAACCCCGCCCCGGCCGCTTCACTGTCCCACCACGGTCGACCTTCGTTGACTAGCACGTAGTTCGAGTCGATGGGGAAGACGTACACGAGTCCGTAGTCGGCGGCGGCCGCCTCGCGTAAATGCATCGGCAGCCGGTCGGCGTATCGAGCGACGAGGGTGTTCGACGCCGGCGTGCCGAACAGCATTAGGTTTGCGCCCTCCAGGTCACTCCGCCTGACGTCTTGGTCCGACGCAACACGGGGAAACACCATGACGCGGCCCATGAAGCCCCCGCGGTATGTCGACCACTCCGCAGCTTGCTCTGCGCGCTCCCGTCGTGCGGCCAGCTCCTCCGCCGAGGGATTTCCCGCCGTGCCGTACACGTATACGTGGCGGTTCGAGATCGCCTCTCGCATCGGGCCTTCCAGCCCCGGCCGTTTCTCACCCGGTACTCGCACGTACGCAGCCACCGCCCACACGCCGTCTCGCCGGGCGAACGAAACGGAGTCGGCCACGGGTACCTCCAGCTGCTGACCGTCTATCGTCACCGCCACCCGCCGGCCCGTGACGCGCGGATGACCGGCTAGGTACAGCGTGAAGCCGTCGAGAGCGTCGGTCGTCACCTCGAGACCGTTGTCCGCCGCGAAGGTCGCGTCGATGCGCGCCAGCCGGCCCGGCAACAGCGCATCAAGCCGGACCCAGTACGCCGTGTCGTAGGCGTAGCGGTCGCTGGCGAAGCGCACGCGGTCGGGGTATGGATCGCGGCGGAACTGGTCGAACCAGTCGAAGATCTGCCCGTCGGCGTAGGCATTGACCCAGCTGTCGTGGCCGACGCCGGGGTATTCCGTGTACTCGACCGACGTACCAAGGCTCTCGAGCCGCTCGACCCACTGCCGCGCGCTTTGCGGGGACACGACCGGATCGGCTCCACCCTGAAAGACGTGCACCGGTACGTTCAGGGCGTTCGGCGCGAAGTCATCCGTGCCGCCGGGTGGGGCCGGACAGACCGGGGCGATGGCGGCCCAGAGGTCGGGCCGGGTGAGACCGAGCCACATCGAGCCGCCCCCGCCCATCGAGAGCCCGGTCAGGTACACGCGATTCTCGTCGATACTGAACCGCCGCTTGACGTCGGCGAGCACGTCCATGACGTCCTGCTCGGCCACGCCCTGGTAGCCCATCGTTCCACGCGCGTAGGGCGAGGCGACGATGTAATCGACATCCTCCCACTCCGGGAAGTAGCGGCTCGCCTCCACGTCGTTCTCACCCTCGGCGTTGCTCTTGCCGAAGACACGTCGCAGGTTCAACCGGTGATTCGACCCGGCCCCGTGCAGGCTGATCACCAGCGGGTAGGCCTTGGTGGCGTCGTACCCTGGCGGCAGGTAGAGACCGTAAGGCTGCTCGGTATCGTCGATATCGGACAAGAACGTGAGCACCTGCGGTCCGGATTCGAGGCGCTGCGCCATCGCCTCCGACGGCGGCGCCAGGACCATCACCGGTGCGATGCACAGCAGGAAGCGTCGAACGAGCGTCATGGAGAGATCTCGGCGAGTTGACGTGAGACATCACGGGTGCCCCGGGACCTCGTCGACACGCCTGCTGGCAGGCGGCAGCGAGCTCCAGGGCACGCACCGGTGCTATAGTAGCGGTGAGGCGTGCGAGTGACAAACGCATGATCGGCGACCTCTTTCATCACGTATCGTTGAGCTTTCAATGAGGCCAAGAGCACCTTCACGAACTCGCTGCATCCTGCTCACCGTCCTCGTGGGAGGCACTCAGGCCTGTGGCGGGCTCGATGGCCCACAAGGCCCGCAGGCCCCCGCGGGAAACGTGACGGATCCGTTCGGTACAGTGCCTCGCCCGGCGTATGCCGCCATCCGGCAGGAGTGGAGCGATTCCGTATCACCATCAGGGACCGAGGTCTTCAGCACCGACGGTGATCACATCCTAAAGGACGGAGAGCCTTTCTTCATCAAGGGTGTCGTCTACGTTCCGGGGTATCCGGGCTATCTCCCCTGGGAGATTGAGACTGCCGCTGCACTGCCAGAACGGCTGCGAAGCAGCATCGACAGAGACATCGCCCAGATCGCCGCCATGGGAGCCAATACCATACGGTTCTGGGGAGCGCCAAAGTACTGCTACCAGTCATTGCAGCGGGCGGGGAATCTGTTCTTCCTGCAGACCTTGTGGATCGACACCGAGGTGAGCGATCTGCACGATCCCCAGTTCAAAGAGGCAACACGAGGGTACATCCGGAGTGTCATTGACCGAATCCACAGCGTGTACACCGACCACGCTCCCCCTCTGATCGCGTATCTCGTGGGAAACGAACTGAGCGAGGTGACGATTCGGAGCACGAATGCGGCGCATCCGGAACTGACCAGCTACGCCGGCACCTACATCACCACGGAACAGAACCTGAACGCCTCAGAGGTATTCCTGGCCGAAATGGCCGACTACGTGAAGCAGTACGAGCAAGATACGTACGGCGTCACTCACCTCGTGTCGTATTCCAACGACATCCGCACCGCGGATCTGATCGACACACCGTTCCTCGATTTCCGAAGCCACAACACCTACTCGTATTCGGTGCCATACTACCGGCCCGGAACGTCGCCAGGCAGTGTGTCAGGAACACTCCTGCAAGGGTGGATCGAGGAGCTGAAATCCCGCTTTCCC
>JBHIEQ010000011.1:0-18991 GCA_046760725.1 Gemmatimonadales bacterium | reverse complement strand
CGGGCAGTCCTGATAGCACTGCTCGCAGGCGTCGCACAGCTCCTGGTTCACCACGGAGAGCTCGGGTCTTGCGGGCTTGGGGGGTGCGACCCACCACGGGACCAGCATCAGCACGAGCGTCACACCGCCCCCAAGGAGCCAAACCCAGCTAGCGGGTAGGCCCTTCGTGAGCGGCAGGAAGAAGGAGTAGAACAGGTCGAACGGCGCTCGTGGGGGAACGCGCAGCAGGTCTGCCGCAGGCCCCGAGACTACCGGCCACATGACCGACATCGCGACGAGGAGCCCGGTCACTCCCCAGAGTAGCCCCTTGGGGGGCAGGAGACCGGGCCGCGCCGCACGCGAGACGTGAATCCAGAGGATGATGATGAGCCCTACGGGGAGGGCGACGTGCAGGAACAGGTTCAAGAAGAAGAACGCCGAGGGTATCTCGCGATCGCCCACGAAGGCACGCTGGATGGGCTCGGAGAAGAATGGTAGGGCATCGAGGAACCGTGCCCCCTCGCGCGCGAGCACCAGTCCCTGTACGTCCCAAACCATCACGTACCCCGTCCAGCCCGCGACGAAGATCACGAACAAGAGAACCAGGCCCGAGACCCATGCCAGGGCCCTGGGGCCCCAGCTCCTCCTCTCGGCGAAGACCCGGAACATGTGAATCACAGCCGCGACCACGGCCGCGTCGGAGGCATAGCGGTGGAGCGAGCGGATCCAGCTTCCCAGCCAGACCTGGTCGCTCAGGCGCTCGACTGAGGCGTGCGGGGAACCTATGCGGTAGAAGAGCAGGAGATAGATCCCTGTGACGAACAGGATTACCATGAGTGCCACGACCAGGGCCCCGCTGTGGTACAGCGGGTTGTACCGCCAGCCGTAGAGCCGGTTCATGAGCCGGTCCGCGGGCGCGAGCAATGCCACGGCGGCCCGTTCCAGCCGTGGGCCGGGCCATCTCACAGGGAGGCCCTCCAACGGGTCAAAGGGGGTCTTGCGGGCATCTAATCAAGATATTAACATGATAATATCTTTTTAGCTACTGCTCCGCGTTCCCCGGGGGGTGGCCGTGCTGTCCAGTACCGCCGAATACGCGCTGAGGGCCGTGCTGCATGTCGCAGAGCACGCGTCGGAGCGGCCGGTGCGGGTCGGTGAGGTGGCCCGCGCCCTGGGCATTCCACAGAACTATCTGTCAAAGATCATGCACGAGCTTGCGCGGGAAGGCGTACTTGCCTCGATGCGCGGCAAGCACGGGGGCTTCCGGCTCGCGGTCCCGGCGGGGCAGCTGTCGCTCCTGTCGGTGGTAGGTCGGTTCGATGCCATCGCCGAGGGGCGGAGCTGTCTTTTGGGTCGGCCCGAGTGCAGCGACCGGGGCGCCTGTGCCGTGCATTGGAGATGGAAGGCGGTGTCCGAGCAGCTCGCGGCGTTCTTCAGCGAGACGACCGTGGGCGATCTTTTGGGCGGCGCCGGCCTTGCCGCATGAGATGACCGGAGAAAGGGGATTCCTATGGCCGATGAGAACCTGAGACCACCGGAACCCGAAGGCGACGTGCCGTGGGGTCAACGGGTGTTCGACAACCCGTTCCTGCTGCTCGTGGCGGGGATCGCGGTGATGGTCGTCTTCTACACCATGTGGGGTCTGTGGGAGGTGTTGCGCCTGCCGCAGGCTCCGTTGCCTTAGCCGGAGGAGGGTGAGGCATGCATACGGGGATCGAGTCACCGAAAGGAGTGTGGTGGAAGCCGGCGCACAGGGCGGAGCGGCTGTGGGTGACCGTCGCGTTCGCCTGGTGCATCGTGCTGTTCGCCATGATGCCGTTCTGGCACTTGAGGGGAGGCCAGAATCCCTCGGGAATCCGCTCGAAGGTGGACCCAGCGGCGTACACGGCCAGGGTGGACGAGTTCATAGCCAGCTACCAGGTGGGCACGGAGGGAGGGGTCCCGGTGGTGGAGCCGCCTCCCGGGAGCGACGTATATCTCGAGGCCCTGATGTGGGCCTGGCGTCCCGCTCTCAGGCTCCGGAAGGATGTCGAGTATACGCTGCATCTTTCTTCGAGGGACGTGAATCACGGATTCAGCCTCCAGCCGCTCAACATCAACTTCCAGGTGGTTCCGGGCTACGACTACGCCCTCAGGGTGAAGGCGACCGAGGCCGGCGATTTCAGGATCGTGTGCAACGAGTTCTGCGGCGTGGGACACCACTTGATGCTAGGTAGCGTGGAGGTGCTGGACGCGGAGGCGGTGGCCTCCACGGGAGCGGGAGGTGAGCGATGAACTGGACCCATCGTACCTGTCCGACAACCGGCCTCAAGGTTCACGATCAGGCGGACGCTCTGATCAAGGCCAACGCGGTCGTGGCGACCGTGGCGCTCCTGGTGGGCGGCATCGCGGCAGTGCTGGTGCTGCTCACGCGCTGGCAGGTGGTCCACCTGTTGGACGCCACGTGGTTCTACCGCATGCTGACCATCCACGGGATGAACATGTTGATCTTCTTCATCCTGTTCTTCGAGATGGCGGTGCTGTACTTCGCGAGCGCCGTGCTGCTCAACAGCCGGGTCGCGACGCCGCGGCTGGCATGGGGAGCGTTCGTGCTGATGCTGGTGGGCACGTTGATCATCGAGTGGACGATGTTCGCCGGAAAGGCGGACGTGCTGTTCACGTCTTACGTGCCGCTCAGAGCGACGCCGTGGTACTACCTGGGAGTGATCCTGTTCGCGGTGGGGGCGTTGCTCGTGGTGTGTATCTTCTTCGCTACGCTCGTGGTGGCGAAGCGCGAGAAGACCTACGTGGGATCCGTTCCGTTGGTAACGTTCGGCGCCGCCGCTGCGGCGATCATCGCGGTCATAACGCTGGGGCACGGTGCCGCGATCTACATCCCCACGTTCCTGTGGTCGCTTGGGATTGGGAACGTGGACGCCCAGGTCTATCGCCTGGTCTGGTGGGGGTTGGGCCACTCGTCTCAGCAGATCAACGTGGCGGCGATGGTTTCCATCTGGTACCTGCTCGGCGCTCTCACGATCGGCGCGGTCGTCCTGAACGAGAAGATCAGCCGCATCGCTTTCGTGCTGTACGTGCTGTTCATCTCGATGGCGTCGGCGCACCACTTGCTGGTGGACCCCGGCATGGGGCCGACCTGGAAGGTCTGGAACACGAGCTACGCCATGTACCTCGCGGTCTTGGCGAGCATGATTCACGGCTTCACGGTGCCGGCCGGCATGGAGCTGGGCCAGAGGATGCGCGGCCTCACCAAGGGGCTCTTCGAGTGGCTGCGCAGGGCCCCGTGGGGTGATCCGGGGTTCAGCTCGCTCATCTTCTCAATCATCATCTTCGGGTTTATCGGTGGAATCACCGGAGTGACGTTCGGGACAGAGCAGATCAACATCATCGCCCACAACACCCTGCGCGTTCCGGGTCACTTCCACGCGGCCGTGGTGGGCGGCACGACGCTCGCCTTCATGGGCGTCACGTATTACGTGATTCCGCTCATCTTCCGCAAGAGGGTGGCGTTCTACCCATTGGCGAAGATCCAACCGTATCTCTTCGCCATCGGGATGACGATCTTCACGATCGCGATGACGTTCGCGGGAACGTTCGGCGTGCCGCGGCGTCACTGGGACATTACCTTCTCGCAGGCGCCGTTCGATCTCCAGTTCTCGCCTGCGGTCGATCTCCTGCTCGGCGTCATGGCGGTGGGCGGGCTCCTGGCCGCGCTGGGCGGCGCCATCTACCTGATAGTCACCGTCTGGTCGGTGTTTTTCGGCAAACCACTCCAAGCTGGAGGGCGGGCATAATGGCGATGCATGACGTTCCGCCCGGAGTATCGAATCCGCCGTCGCCGATTCCTCCGGGTGCCGAGCAACCTGAGAAGGCAGCGCCGGGGACACTCGTCCTTGTGGCAGTCTTCCTGGTTGCGTTCATCGTGTACTACTTCGTGAACTGGAATCTGCTCTCCTTCATTTGGCAGGTGGGCTGAGCGGGGTGAACTCGCGCGAAGTAGGTGCCTTGAGCACCTTCGGAGTATTGCTAGCCATCACCGGCGCCTGGTGGGGATTGGCCCTGTGGCCGATGTCCACTGAGACGCCGGCGTGGCTGGCGCGCGCGCAATACGTCTGTTTCGGCACCCTGCCCGGCGGACTGCCGGATGCGGCGGGGTGGACGGCGCTCGTTCTTCAGCCCGCTATCATGTTCGGCGCGCTCGGATTCATGTCGGGTGACGCGCTGCGTGACGCACTACGCGCGCTGGCGCGTCTCGCATGGGGGCGTGCGGTGCTCGCGAGCCTCGGCGTTGTGGCTGCTCTGGGCGCCGGTCTCGCCGGCGGCAGGGTCGTGCGGGCGGCCCAAGCGGAGAGCGCGTTCGAGGTCACCGATGGAATGCTGCCCGATACTTATCCGCGACTGGACGTGGACGCTCCCGCGATCGATCTGGTTGACCAGTTCGGCGGGCGGCTTACGCTCGAACGGTTCCGCGGGCGCCCGGTTCTCGTGACTTTCGCCTTCGGACACTGCAAGACGGTTTGCCCGGTCGTGGTGCGTGACCTGATCGAAGCGAAGCGCCGACTGAATCACGCACGACCCGTCGTATTGGTCATCACACTCGATCCCTGGCGCGATGTGCCAAGTCGCTTGCCAGCGATCGCGCGCCAATGGCAAATGGGTGACGACGATTTCATCGGCACGGGCGCCGTCGAGGCGGTGGAGCGTACGCTCGATTCCTGGAACGTCGGCCGCCGCCGCGACCCCGCGACGGGCGATATCGTCCACCCGCGATTGATCTACTTAGTGGACCAGCGCGGTAGGCTCGCCTACGCGCTCACACGCGGCGTGGACGCGATCGTCGATCTCGTCGGGAGGCTCTAGCTCAGGGTACGGGCGGCCCCACGATCGCCTTATAGCTCTCAGGATCCCACTTGGGCCTCTCGGCCGCGTTCGCGACCTCGAGCCCCAGATAGAAGATCAGCCGCACGATGCGCGCCTCCTTCTCCGCGTCGATCAACTCCGCGTGGTCGCTGGGCCGGTGATAGTCGTCGTGGGTGCCCGTGAAAAAGAACAAGACGGGCACGCCCCGCCGGGCGAAGTTGAAGTGGTCCGAGCGGCGGTAGAAGTTCTCCTCCGGCCATATGTCGTCGATCGGCGCCATGTCGAGCTCGGGATGCCGCTCGGCCACGCGGTTGAGCGTCTGGCCAAGATCGGAGTGCTCCTTGCCGATCACCACCACGGTGTCGCTCCAGTTCCTGCCGATCATGTCGATGTTGAGGTCTGCCACAATCTGCTCGATCGGCACGGGTGGACGAGACGCGAAGTAGTCGCTGCCCCAGAGGCCCCTCTCCTCGCCGCTCACGGTGAGAAAGATCATCGACCGCTTGGGCCGAGGCTGCATGGAGGCGAACGCCTGCGCCAGCTCGATCACGGCCGCGGTACCCGATGCGTCATCATCGGCCCCGTTGTATATGCTGTCGCCGTTTACGGGCCTGCCGACGCCCACGTGGTCCATGTGAGCGCTGAACACGATGTACTCATTCTTGAGGAGCGGGTCGCTTCCTTCGAGTACGCCGGCCACGTTGGGAGCGGACTGTTTCTCGATCACCCTGCGGCCCACGGTCACCGTGATCCGCGGGCCGTCCGGACGCCACATGTGGAGCGACTCGCCTGATCGGCTCGCGACGTCACTCGAGTCGAGGCCCGCGGCCCCGAGGATGGACACGGCGGTCTCCCGCCGCACCATCAACACGGGCGTGCCGTCCCCGCCGCGCCATCCGACTCTGACACCGGGCCGCATCTGCTGTCTCATTCTGGCACTCCACGCTGCATCACTTGGCGAGGTGACGAGGATGAGTGCTGCAGGGTTCTGGCGGTACAGGCTGAACATACTGACCTGAGATTCGCGTGCCATCTCGCCCCGCTCGCCCGGCTGCACTACGTACAGCACGACGGCTCCCTCGAGAGAGCCCTCGTCGAGGCCTGCTTCAGGGTCCACGAGGCCCGTAGCGATCACGGTCGGGCCGCTCGCCCCCTCGGGAGCGTAGCCGCCGAAGACCCGCACGACGTCCGACGTGAACCGCCACACCGTCCCGTCGTCGAGCGACACCTGCGAGGTGGTCGTGTCGAGTTGGGTGATCTCCAGGCCGTAGCGCTGGATAAAGGAGTCTTCGTCTCCACCGGGGCCGAGGCCGAAGCTCTCGAACTGACTCGCGACATACGCCGCCGTCTTCTCGATCTCTGGGCTCGGTGTGGATCGCCCCCGCATCGAGTCGTGTGCCAACACCCCGATCCGGTGGCGCACGTCGTGTTCGGTGATCGACTCGACCGCCCGCCTGACGCCGTCTGCCTGAGCAAGGAGGGTGGACGGAATGAGGAGCAGGGCTCCGACTGACAATGAACGTCGCATGGGAGAAGGCTCCGCGGGTTCCGTGGATGAAACAGCCGGCTGTAAGCTACACGTAAGCTAGCGTTGAGGTCCGCTGCCGGCACTTTGACCGCCCGCGGTGGAATGGGGTAGGATGAGGGGCGACCATCGAGCGCTGCGAGGGCACGGCCCGGTCGCGAGTGCATGCCGAAAAGAGGGTGACGCGACACGATGATAGGCGATGACCGCTGAACGCAGAATCGATCTGCTCGACCCGTACGAGGTAGCCCAGCTGGGCGGCGTCGAGCTGGGAGCGCGCGGCGTCGTGGAGGGGTTCCTGGCGGGGCTGCATCGCTCCCCGTTTCGCGGGTTCTCGGTGGAGTTCGCCGAGCACAGACCCTACCAGCCGGGTGACGAGCCGCGATACCTGGACTGGAAGATGCTCGCACGCTCGGACCGGCTGTACGTCAAACAGTTCGAGGAGGAGACCAACCTTCGCTCGATGCTCGTGCTCGACGTGAGCGCCTCAATGGACTGGGTAGGAGGGGAGCGGAGGCTCACCAAGCTGGAGTACTCGAAGCGGCTCGCGGCGGCGATCGCTCTGGTGCTCCTGCGCCAACGCGACGCGACGGGGCTCATCGGCTTCGACGAGGAGGTGCGGGCTGTGATACCGGCGCGCGCGCGTGCGCGGCACTGGTGGGTTTTGGCCGCGGCCGTCGATCGCCTGGGCCCGGGCGGAGGCACGGCGGCTGAACCGGCGCTCAGGAGGGTGACCGATCTCCTGTTGAGGCGCGGGCTGGTCGTCTTCGTTTCGGACCTCTTGATGGATCGCGATCTCGCCCTCCTCGCGTTGCGTTATCTCAGGAGCCGCGGGCATCAGGTGATCGTCTTCCATGTGATGGATCCCGCGGAGATCGATCTCGCGGGTCCCGCCGAGGCGCGGTTCGAGGACCCCGAGACCGGTCACACGGTGACCGCGCGCCCCCGCGAGCTGCGCGCGGCATACACCGATACGGTGCGGCGAGAGGTCGAGAGCTGGCGAGCGGCGCTGCGCGGGAGCGGCATCGATTACCACCACGTGAGCACCGACACGCCGTTCGGCTACGTGCTGCGCCGCGCCACTGCGCGGCGGTCCCGTCTGGGGTGATAGGGTTTCTCCAGCCGCTTGCGCTGCTCGCGCTCGCGGCCGCCGCGGTCCCTCCTCTCCTGCACCTGCTGGGCCGGAAGCTGCCGCCCACGGTGACGTTCCCAGCGGTGCGATACCTGATCGCCACCGAGCGGGAGCACAGCCGCCGGCTTCGGCTGCGCAATCTTCTCTTGATGCTGCTTCGAACCGCCGTCATCGTGTTCCTGGTCCTAGCGTGGGCCGGGCCGGTCGTGAGCACCGGGTTGGGGGGCGGACACCCCCCGACGGCGCTCGCGATCGTGCTGGATAACTCCCTCTCGTCGGGTGCCGTGATCCGCGGTCGGAGGGTGCTCGACTCCCTCGTGGGGCGCGCCCGCGCGGTTCTGGAGCGCGCGACCGACGAGGATAGGCTCTGGCTGGCACTCGCGGACGGGCTTCCCCGGCGTGTGGGGCGATCCGAGATGCAGGCCATGTTGGACCGGCTCACGCCGTGGCCCGTGAGGCTCGACTTGGGGAGAGCCGTCGCAGTCGCGGCCCGTGCGGTCGCTCAGGAAGCGCGCCTGCCGAGGGAGGTCGTGGTGCTGAGCGATTTACAGGTGAGTGCGCTCGAGGCGGGCGAGGCACCATCAGTCCCGGTACTCGTGTGGGAGCCGCCGTTCCTTCCAGCAAACAGGTCGATCGACTCGGCGCGAGCGGAGCCGCGCGACTGGCGCCCGGGCGGAGCGGTGATCGCCGCAGTCGGCGGTTCGGATGCCACGCCCGGCGCCGTTCGCCTGTTCCTCCGGGAGCGCGAGGCCGCAAGGAGTGTGGCTCGAGCGGGCGATCGAGTGGTGCTCGGGGCGCGCGTGACGGAGTCCGGGTGGCAGGCCGCGCGGGTTGAGCTGGATCCCGACGAGCTGAGAGCGGACGACGGCTGGTGGGTGGCAGTGCACCGCACGGAGCCGCGAGCGGTGAGCGTGGAGCCGGGTGCCGGGCCGTTCGTCGCTGAGGCGGTGAGTGTGCTACAGGAGGGTGGGCGGCTCCATCAGGGAGAAGAAGTACTCCTGTCGGATCGCGTGGCTCCCGGTACGGTGATCCTGTTCCCGCCCGTGGATCCCTCGCTGGTGGGTGCGTTGAACCGCGCGCTGGCGGCGCGCGCTGTGAGGTGGCGCCTGGGTGACATGGTGAAGGGCGAATGGATGTTGGCGGAGACCGCGTGGGGAGGGACCACAGCCGGCACCGCAGTCCATCGGCGCTACCGGCTCGACGGCACCGGAACGGTGTACGCTTCAGTCGAAGGGGAGCCGTGGCTGGTGAGGGACGGCGACGTGGTCATAGTGGCGAGCCGCATGGAGCGGGATTGGACCGATCTGCCGGTTGCGGTGGGCTTCGTTCCGTTTGTGGATCTCCTGGCGAACCGATTGGCCGGCCGCGAGGCGTGGGTCGTGCGCGCGAGGCCCGGTGCGACGGTAACCCTGCCACCCGGCGTGGACGCGGTCGAGCTCGGGGGTGATTGGGTAGCCGCTCCCCCCGACGGCCGTTTCCGGCTCCCCTTCGAGACCGGGGTGTATCTCCTACAGAGCGGGCTGGATACTGTGGGTGCGATCGAGGTAAACCACGATCCGCGGGAGTCTCTCACGGCGCAGGCCGATCGCCGCGCCGTGCGTGGCTCGCTCGGCGCGGGCGCTCGGCTCCTGAACTGGAGCGAGCTCGACCGCGAGCTGTTCGGCGGTGAACGCCGCGCGAATCTCGCGGGGGTGCTCCTGGCTGTGGCCGTGTTGGCGGCGCTCGCGGAGCTGCTGCTCGCGACCCACGCGCCCGCGGCCGCCGCACGAGAATGACGCTCGCGGTTCTGACCGACGCTCTCTGCCGGCTGGGTTCGTATCGCTCTCTCACACGCGCTCTTCCCGCTGCCGGCACGGAGCTGACCGTATCAGGCCTTCCCGGCGCCGCGCCGGCAGTCCTTCTCGCGGCGCTCTCGCGCGACCACCCGCAGCGCGCGTTCCTCGTGGTCGCGTGCACGCCCGCTCATGCCGAGCGGTGGCTCGCGGACCTCGATGTGCTCGTGGGAGAGCAGGCACGGCTCTATCCGCAGCGTGAGGCGTTCGGGGAAGAGGAGCCGCATCTCGAGATCGCCGGTGAGAGGGTGGAGACTATGGCCGCGCTGATGAGCGGCTCGGTGCGCGTCGTCGTCACGACGCTAGCCGCGACTCTCGAGCGAACCCGCATGGCGGAGTCCCTTGCGCGACATCGCCTCGAGGTCGAGCGCGGCACAACCGTGCCGCTGGGCGACCTGGTCGAAGGCCTGGAGCGGATGGGATACGAGCGCCGGCCGTCGGTCGTGGACGTGGCGCAGTTCGCCGTGCGCGGCGGGATCGTGGACGTTTACGGATTCGGGATGGCGGCTGCCACACGCATCGAATGGTGGGGCGACGAGATCATCTCGCTCAGGGCGTTCGATCTGGACTCCCAGAGGTCCGAGGGAGAGACGGATCGGGTGACGGTGTTGCCGGTGAGGCCGGCGGAGGAAATCGAGGATTTATCGCCCTCCACCGCCCTCCATCGTGCCTCGTCGCCCTCCCTCCTCGATCTCGTGCCGACTGACACGCTGGTTGTGATCGACCACGACGTGGATCGCTCGCAGGTGGAGCGCATCTGGGTGGAGGCGGAGCACCACGTGGAGCTTGCGAGGAGGCGCGGCGAGGACGTTCCGGGTCGAGAGGCGGTGTTTCAGGAGCCGGGAGCGTGGGGGGTCTGCTGGAAGCGCTTCCCGCGTCTCCGTCTGAGCGTCCGCGGGGATGGGCATGACTTCGGCCTGGGCCAGCCGCCGCCGATCGAGCGCAACGTGGGGCTCCTGGCGCGTGCGGCTCGGAATCGGCCCACGATCATCCTCTGCGACAACGAGGGGCAGCTCGAGAGGCTCGACGAGTTGTTGTTCGAGGATGTGCCGACTCGGCGCGCGTCCTCGACGATCACGCTGGCCCTGGGATCTCTGTCGGGCGGGTTCGCGCTCCCGGACCTCCTGGTTCTCACCGATCACGAGATCTTCCGGCGTTCACGCCGGCTGAGGCGCCCGCGGCGCTACCGGCAGGCGCTCGCGTCGGCCGGGATCGGCGCGCTTAAGCCGGGGAGCTTGGTCGTTCACCTCGAGCATGGCATCGGGCTATACCGTGGCATCGAGGCGATCACGCTGGGCGAGGGTGCGGCGATGGAGGTCGCGGTCCTGGAGTACGAGGGAGGCGATCGGCTCAACGTTCCGCTCTATCGTCTGGATCAGCTCGAGCCGTACAGGACGGTGGGAGATGATGCTGCGCCTCCCAGGCTGGACCGGTTGGGGGGAAGCCGGTGGAGCCGCCGTCGTGCCAAGACGCAGAGCGCGATCCGTCGCATGGCATCCGAGCTACTGGAGTTGTACGCCAAGCGCTCTCTGGCCGGGGGCTTCGCCTTCCCGCCGGACACGCGGTGGCAGCGCGAGCTGGAGTCGTCGTTCCTATACGAGGACACGCCCGACCAGCGCCGCGCCACCGACGAGACGAAGCGCGACATGGAGAGGCCGAGCCCGATGGATCGTCTCGTCGTGGGTGACGTGGGCTACGGCAAGACGGAGGTTGCGGTGCGCGCGGCGTTCAAGGCGGTGCAAGCGAGCAAGCAGGTGGCGGTTCTCGTTCCGACCACGATTCTTGCCGAGCAGCACGGTCGCACCTTCCGCGAACGGCTGGCGGGGTATCCCGTGGAAGTGGCGGTATTGTCGCGCTTTCGCACTCCGGCTGAGCAGCGGAGGGTGCTGGCGGATCTCGGGAGCGGCAAGGTGGACGTGGTGATCGGGACGCACCGCCTGCTGTCACGCGACGTGCAGTTCCGCGATCTGGGGTTGCTGGTGGTGGACGAGGAGCACCGCTTCGGTGTCAGGCACAAGGAGCGGCTCAAGGCGATGCGCCTCGAAGTCGATATCCTGACTCTCACTGCGACGCCGATACCGCGGACTCTTCATCTCGCGCTCGCCGGCTTGCGGGATCTCACTTTGATCGAAACGCCGCCAAGGGACCGTTCGCCGGTTGTGACGCTGGTGGAGCCCTGGGACGACGAGCTGATCGAAGAGGTCATAGCGCACGAGCTGGACCGCGGGGGGCAAGTCTTCTTCGTGCACAACAGGATCGAGACCATCGAGACGATCACGGACCGTGTGCGCCGGCTCGCCCCTCCCGCGCGTGTAGCGGTCGCGCACGGCAAGATGCGCGAGCGCGACCTCGACGACGTGATGCGGCGGTTCGTGGCGGGAGAGGTCGATGTGCTGGTCTCGACGATGATCGTTGAGTCGGGCCTCGATGTCCCGAACGCTAATTCGATGATCGTGCACGACGCCCAGCAGTTCGGGCTGGCCCAGCTCTACCAGCTCCGGGGCCGCGTGGGCAGGGGGAGTCGCAGGGCGCAGTGCGTTCTCGTCGCGCCCGACAACATCGACCCCGATGCCGAGCGGCGACTTCAGGTGCTCGAGCACCATACGGAACTCGGGTCGGGCTACCGCATCGCGCTCAGGGATCTGGAGCTCAGGGGAGCGGGTAATCTCCTGGGGGCAGAGCAGTCGGGGCACGCGCACGCGGTGGGCTTCGACCTTTACATGCGATGGCTGGATGAGACGGTGCGCGCGCTCAAGGGAGAGGAGGTCGCGGCCGTAGGCTCGCCGCCCGATGTCACCATCGACCGTCCCGCACGGCTGCCGGACAGGTACGTCTGTGACGACGATGCCAAGTTCGATCTCTACCGCCGGTTGGCGCGCGCCATGGAGCTGGGCGAGATTGCGGCGATACGCGACGAGCTGCGGGATCGGTTCGGGCCTCTCCCCGAGGAAACCGAGCACCTCCTCGTGGTCTCCGAGCTCAGGGCGCTTGGCGCGCGGCTCGGCCTCGACACGGTCCGGATCGCGGGGAACGAAGCACGGATGAGGTTCCGCCGCGATGCCGCCCCCAGACTGACGCGCCTGACGGTGGCGCTGGACGACGTGCAGTTCGCGGCGGATGTGCGGCAATCGATGCCACTCTCGCTCAAGCTGAGGAGGCTCGGGGGAATCGCGATCGGGCCCGGGCTGGTGAGGGCATTGGCGAGGGTGGTGGAGGAGTGAAGGGGCGCGGCCCGGCCGCGACCGCAAAAGGGGGTGAGTACGCAGTGCGCAGACTGAGCGCAGCCGCCGGGGTGTGTCCGGACGCGCCTTCGGCTAAGTTCGCGGTTCGCTGCCCGGGTCTCATGATGGCACTGGCCGCCGGCATGCTTGTTGCGTGCGACGAGCCGCTCTCGCGCGACGAGGTTGTGCGGGCGGGCGATCACACGTTGACGGTCGAGGCTCTGGCGCAGATCCTGACGCAGCGGGACAACTTGCCTCTCACGCGCGACTTCGTGGAGCGCTTCGCACACCGCTGGATGGAGTACTCACTGTTTGCGCAGGAGGTGGGGCGGGGTGATTCCCTCTTGGATTCGGCGACCGTGCTGGAGGCGAACTGGCCGGACATGTACCAGTCGCTCACCTACACGCACCACCAGAAGCTCGTGGAGGAACGTGCGCAGCCGGACTCGGCGGCCATCGACAGCGCCTTCGAGGCGGGGGACATGAGGGCAGTATTCCATATTCTCGTGAAGAAGGAGGAGGGCATGACGCCCGGCGAGTTCGCTCGGGCGCGCAGCCGCGCGGAGCGTTTGAGAACGCGACTGCTTGCAGGGGACGCGTGGGAGGTGCTTAACCGGGAGTACAATGACGATCTTGCGGCGCGCGAGCGGGGCGGCAGCGTGGGGATCGTCTCCCGCGGGGAAACCGTGAGCGGGTTCGACTCCGCGGCTTTTGCGCTCGCCCCCGGCGAGATCTCGGACGTAGTCGAGACGGCGTTCGGCTTTCACATCATCCGCAGGCCCGCGTTGGGTGAGGTGTACGATTCCTTTCGACGAGCGGTCGAGAGCCGGATGATATCACGCTTGGATTCCGCGTACCTGGTGGAGCTCGAGGAACGCTGGGACGTGCGGCTCGACGACGGGGCCGCGCCCCTCGCGAGGGAAGTGGTGCACGCGCCGCTTCACTTCCTCGAGTCGCGCAAGGTGCTGGGGAGGTCAGATGCCGGGAAGTTTACCGTTGCCGACCTCATTCGATGGCTGGAGGCACTGCCGCTCGAGATTCACCAGCAGGCGCTCGGCGCGACCGACGAACAGCTGGAAGATTTCCTGCGATCACTGATCCGGAACGACGCGCTCGCGATCGAGGCGCAACGGGCGGGCGTGAGGGTGCTGGAGGACGACTTCCGCTTCTACCGCCAGCAGTACGCAGCGCGGCTCACGCGGCTGCGCGATCTCTTGGGAATCGACTCGGCCCGGGCCCGGACGGAGAGCCGGGAGGAACTCACGCAGATGCTGAAGGAGGGAGTGGACCAGTACACAGCACGGATCGCGCGGGAGCAACGCGATGTCGTCGTGGTTCCTCCGTTTCTCGCCGGAATCCTTCGGGAGAGAAACCGCTGGGAGGTATCTCCTTCGGGTGTGGATCGCGTAGTGGCTCGCGCCCAGGCTATCTTGACCGAGCGCGCTGCCGCCTCCGATACGGTGGAGGGTCCGTAGTGAAGACGAAGCAGTTTCTGCTCAGTATCGCCTGCTGGGCGGTTCTCGCGGCCGCGGGTCACGCGCAGCAGGCGGGTTTCGTGAAGGTCGATTGTATCGCCGCCGTCGTGGATCGGTCTCCGATTCCGTGCTCCCGGCTCGAGGAGCAGCTGAACGTCTTGCGGCGGCAGGGAGAGGACATCCCCGCCGACTCAGCGGAGCTGGCCGAGTTTCGGCGACAGTTGTTGGATCGGCTCATCGAGGACGAGCTTCTCGTGCAAGCGGCACTCAGGGATACGGCCATCGAGATCAGCGAGCAGGAGGTGCAGTCCGCAGCCGATCAGGCGATCCGCGAGATCCGCCAGGGGTTCGCCTCGGAGCTCGAGTTCCAGCGGCAGCTTCGGCAAGCGGGCTTCGCTACAGCCGACGATTACCGCGGCTGGATGGCCGAGCAGAAGAGACGCGATCTCCTCAAGGAGGCGCTGCGTTCGGAGCTCACCCGGCGCGGGGAGCTTGATCCCTTGCCTCCCACGGAGCGCGAGATGCGCGAGGCGTTCGAGCAGGTTCGCGGTCAACAGCAGCGGCGGCCCGCGACCGTATCCTTCCGCCAGATCGTGGTAGCTCCCCAGCCCGACACGGCGGCTCTCAGAAAGGCGTATGCTCGGGCCGACTCGGTAAGGGAGGCTCTCTTGGCAGGCGCGGATTTCGCGGAGATGGCTCGAAAGTGGTCCGATGACGTGGGAACAAGGGAAAACGGCGGGGAGCTGGGATGGGTGCGCCGTGGCGTGCTCGTTCCGGAGTTCGAGCGTGTGGCATTCTCCATCAAGCCCGGAGTGATCTCCGTTCCGGTGCGAACTTCGTTCGGCGTACACATCATCGAAGTGCAACGTTCCACGCCGGCCGAGGTGCAGGTGCGGCACATTCTCATCTCGCCCGAGATCACCGATGAGAATCGTGCCCTTGCTCGCTCCGAGGTGGAGAGGCTAGCCGAATCCCTGCGGGCGGGAGCGTCGTTCGACTCGCTGGCGCGGCGCTATCGGGATCCCGAGGAGGAGAGCCTGGTCGAGCAGGTGCCGCGTGAGAAACTCCCACCGGCCTACCGCGCGGCGCTCCAGTCGGCTGAGCCCGGTGACATCATCGCACCCGTAGAGCTGGTGGACGCCGCAGGTCGCACGAAGTACGCGGTCATCTTGTTCGACCGGGAGCGGCCCGAGGGCGAGATAACATTCGAGGACGTGCGGGACGTGATACGCGCGCAGCTCACCGAGACCAACGCCATCACGCGCTACGTTCGCCGGTTGAAGGAGTCCGCCTATATCGACGTCCGCATCCCCTGAGGGCCCGATGCGCCCGCGCATCGCGATAACGTTGGGCGATCCCCGGGGGATAGGGCCGGAGGTCGTTGCGAAGACTCTGGCCGACCCGCCGGCCGAGGCGGACTTCGTTCTGATCGGTCTGCCGGAGCAGATCGAAGGCATTCCCGCCGCCGAGCGGATCCCCGTAATGGGGAATCGGGAACCGGGAAGCGGGGAACCGTCGCCGCGAGAGTCAACGCCTCTCGTTCCTCTTTTCCCGTTTCCCGCCGGCGAGGCGGGTCGGATCGTCGGCCGCAGTCTCGAGAGAGCCGTAGAGCTCGCCATGTCCGGCAAGATCCACGCGATCGTGACCGGTCCTGCGGAGAAGAAAGCGCTTCACCAGGCGGGCTATCACTACCCTGGTCACACCGAGTGGCTCGCCGAGCTGGCGGGCGGCGTAGACGCGGCGATGATGCTCACGACGGGGAGCCTCCGTGTCGTGCTCATCACCACGCATCTACCTGCGCGCGAGGTACCGCAGGCGGTGACCGTGGCCCGCGTGTTGCGCGTCGGCCACATCACGATGCGTGCGCTCTCACACTGGTGGGGCATCGACGATCCCAGGCTTGCCATATGCGCGATGAACCCCCATGCGGGCGAGGGAGGTCTGTTCGGCGAGGAAGATCGGGCGGTGCTGGAGCCTGCCGCCCGGGAGCTGGATGCGGCCGGTCCGCTGCCTGCCGATACCGTGTTCGTGCGCGCGATGAAGGGTGAGTTCGACGCCGTGCTCACGCCGTTTCACGACGTTGGGATGACGGCGGTCAAGGTAGCGGGTTTCGGCACGGGAGTGAATGTGACGCTTGGGCTTCCTTTCGTGCGGACTGCGCCGGATCACGGCACTGCGTTCGACATTGCGGGAAGGGGCGTGGCCGATCCCGGGTCCATGAGGGAGGCGGTTAGACTGGCGGTGGAGCTCGCGGCGCGCGTCGGCGTCTAGCCGTCCGACCGGCGGCGCCTCTAGGCGTCCCTGTCTCCGCTCGCGGGGCGAGTATCCTTCGACAGCCGTGCCGCGGTCATCGTGAGTTTGCCGACCCTTCTCCCTTCCATTTCGGCCACCTCCAGGATGGTGTTCCCTGAGTTCACCCGATCTCCCACACGCGGGAGGCGCCCCAGCCGCCCGAACACGAATCCACCAATGGTCTGGTAGTCCGAATCACTGATGTTCAGCCCGTAGCTCCTGTTCACGTCCTCTATCTCCATCTCTCCTGGAAGTACCACGTGGTCGCCGGCGGCCAGGGGCCGGGGCTCGGTCTCGTCGTATTCGTCGTAGATCTCGCCCACGATCTCTTCCAGCAGGTCCTCCATTGTGACGAGTCCTGCGGTTCCGCCGTACTCGTCCAGCACGATTGCCATCTGCGATTTGAGGCGTTTGAGATCAGCCAGCACGTCTTCTACCTCGCGCGTGCCGGGAACGAAGATCGGCTCCCGCATGATCGAGGTGATGGGATGGTCACCGCGTTCCGGCAGAGAAGCGAGGATCTGCTTCACGTGCACAACTCCCAGCACATCGTCGATCGATTCTCCGTAAACCGGGTAGCGGGAGCGTCCTATTCGTGCGATACGATCTCCAGCCTTGGAGATGGTGAGGCTCGCCGGGAGCGCGACGACCTCCGTTCGTGGTGTCATGACCTCGCGGGCGTTCTTCTCGGTGAACTCGAACACGCCCTCGATCATTCGCACGTCTTCGCGGTCCAGTCCGCCTGCGCGCTGGGTTTGTCGGGCGAGCATCACGATCTCGTCGGGTCGGTGCACGCGCTCGGCCTCGGTAGGTGCCGTGAGGCCTACCAGGCGAAGCAGGCCGTTCGCCGTACCATTCAGCACCCAGATGAACGGATTCGTCGCCACGGTGAAGCCGATGAGCGGCCCCGCCACCCATCGGCTGGTTGTCTCGGGGTAGAGTAATGCGAGGGCCTTGGGCGCGAGCTCACCGAGCACGATGTGCAGGAACGTGATGAACAGGAACGCGAGGGTCCCTGCCACTGCATGGGTAGCGACCACGTCGAACGGCGAGCCGAGACCGTCGAAGACGGATGCAATCGCCCCTGCTACCGCTGGCTCGCCGATCCACCCCAGTCCGAGGCTCGCGGCGGTGATCCCGAGCTGCGTGCCGGAGATGTAGCGGTCGATTGATTGAATGGCGCGGTGAGCCAACTTAGCTTTGGCGTCACCTTTGCGCGCCATCGCCTCGATCCGGGTGCGGCGGCTTGCGACGAGGGCGAATTCCGTCGCGACGAAGAAAGCGTTCGCCGCGACCAGTAGCAGGACCGCGGCGGCGCGCCAGGCGATCTGTGATAGGGTGATTTCTTCCATGTGGGGATCAACTGGTAAGGTAAGCGATCGCTCGGACGACGCCAATCAGGTGTCGGATCGGTCGCTCGACTGTGCGCATCGCCCGCCTCAAAGAGCAAAGGAGCGGCGTTCGCTCGTCGCGGTGCTCGCGCTCACCGCCACGTTCATGATCTTTGAGGCCGTGGCGGGGTTGATCGCGAACTCCCTCGCTCTGCTCGCCGATGCCGGTCACATGCTGACCGACGCCGCCGCCGTGGCGCTCGCCTTGTTTGCGGTCTGGGTGGCACAGCGGCCCGCCACCGCGTGGAAGACCTACGGCTATTTGCGCATGGAGATCCTGGCCGCGCTCGTGAACGGCGCGGGCCTGTTCGTGGTGGCGGTGCTCATCGTGCGGGATGCCATGGGACGGCTCGCCGCCCCCCCGGAAGTCAGACCGGTCATCCTCTTCGGCGTGGCGACGCTCGGCTTGGGCGTCAATTTGGCTGCGCTAAGGATGCTCCATGGCGGGCGGGAGCGCTCGCTCAACGTGCGAGGGGCATATCTCCACGTGTTGGGCGATCTACTCGGCTCGATCGGCGCGATGACGGCGGGTGCGGTGATTCTGTTGACCGGCTGGATGCTCGCCGACCCCATCATCTCGATCGGGATAGCGCTTCTGATTCTCGTCGGCGCGTGGCGGCTCGTGCGGGAGAGCGTGGATGTCTTGCTCGAGGCGACGCCGCGCCACATTGCCCTGGGCGACGTCGAGTACCGCATCATCAGCATACCCGGCGTCAGCGAGGTGCACGATCTCCACGTATGGACGCTGACCAGTGGCGTGCTTGCTATGAGCGGCCACGCGGTGGTGGGCGATCTCAGGCAGGGCCAGCGGGTGATCGAGACGGTGCAGTCCCGTATGGCGGATCTCGGAATTCGCCACGTTACGATGCAGATTGAGGACCGGAGCGGATGTCCTTCGGAACCGGGTTAGCGGTGGTGGGCGGGGCCGAACGGCGGGGGCCCCATTTCCCTTTTGGGGCCCCGCTTGTGCATCCGGGGCCATTGATGTATGAAGGAAAAAGGATACCAGACCTCTGTGGGGGGAGCCATGTTGTCCTGGGAGCCGTCGGAGACGTTGAACGCCTGGCTGGCGTACGACGATGACGACGAAGACTACGGGTATGATCCGGAGGAGGAGGAGGAAGAAGACACGGACTGGGACGAGGAGGAGGACGAGTACGAGGAGTACGAGGAGGAGTTCGAGGAGGATTACGACATACCCAAACCCAGACGGCGGCGGGAGTGGGAATAGCGGGGGTGTCGCCCCGCCTCCCCTCCACGCCGCCCCGGGCCGACGGCAGGACGGCG
>JBHIEQ010000010.1:0-19978 GCA_046760725.1 Gemmatimonadales bacterium | reverse complement strand
CAGGGGTGTGACGTTCTTGCTCGTAGCGGCGAACGTCGCCCTGGCTCTGGCGTGGTTGGAGCGAGCGCGGCGCCGAGCCCTGGTAATGCGGGTCGGCTGGGTGATTGCAGGGGCGTTGCTCGCGGCCATCTACGGTGTGGTGCGGGAGCGGACACTCAACGTACGGACGCTTGGGCCGGTCAGCGTGCTGCAGCCGAACGTGGAAGAGAAGCGGGAGCCCACTTCTCGGGACTCGGCGTATCAGGTGGCCTATGCGCTCTCGGCCCAGGCGCTGGCGGAGGACGGCGCCCGTCTGGTGATCTGGCCCGAAGCGGCGGTGCCGACGACCTTCCGTCATCGCCCGGATTGGAAGCTGCAGGTCGCGGCGCAGGCGCACTTCAACTCGACGCCGCTCTTGGTGGGAGCGTTCGACATCATCACCGAGGGCGGCAGGATCACCGACTACTTCAACGCCGCCTTTCTCTTCGACTCGCTGGGCGAGTCGGATTCCTATCCGCCATATCGCAAGCGTTATCTGGTGCCTGTCACAGAGCGGGTACCGTTTCTCAACCCCAAGTGGTTCGGGAACCTCCGATACTTTGGCGGCGCTACGCCTGGGACGGACGGACCGGTCTACGCTGTGGGCCTCGGCCGATTCGGAGTGCTGATCTGCTACGAGTCCATCTTCGAGGACTTGAGCCGGCAGTACAGGCGGGATGGTGTCGACTTTCTCGTGAACATCACGAACGATGCCTGGTTCGGCCGTACGAGCGCTCCGTACCAGCATGCGGCGCATCTCGTGATGCGCGCCATCGAGAATCGCGTCGGGATCGCGCGGGCGGCCAACACGGGGATCTCGGAGTTCGTGGATCCGCTCGGCAGGGAGCGCCAGCGCACCGCTCTCTATACGAGGACGCGGGTGGTGAGCGACATTGAGACGACCGATGCCGTCACCCTCTACGTGCGTCTGGGAGATTGGGTCGGTTTCTTGACCGTGTTGGGGGTATTCGGTCTGGTCGGCTATGCTTGGTGGCGACAGCCCAGAGTCTAGCTGTCGTCGTCCTTTCGTTCGAACACCTTGGCCTCGGTGAAGACCCTGAACAGGGCCGAGTCCAGCATACCCCCTTCCACTTCGCTCGCCATGATGTTCAGTGCGCGCTCTACGGGGACCGCCCGCTTGTAGGGGCGGTCTGAGGCCGTGAGGGCGTCGAAGATGTCCGAGATCGTCATCATGCGCGTCTGAATGGGGATCTCCGGTGCCGTGATCTTCCGGGGGTAGCCGCTGCCGTCCAGCTTCTCGTGGTGCCCGTATGCTATGTTCGGGATGAATCGGAGTTCCTTCGTCCACGGTATCTGCATCAGGAAGCGGTAGGTGTGAGTGACGTGGCTCTCGATCTCCAGGCGCTCGTTTTCGTCGAGGCTTCCTCTGCGGATCGAGAGGAACCGCACCTCGTCGTCCGTCAGCAGCGGCTGTTCTTTCCCCTCCAGGTCTTGATAGAACGTCTGCGCGTACTTCATGAGTTCGTCGAAGCTGCCTTCGGGCAGCACTGTGGGCTCGTTGGATTCCAGAATCAGCTGCATGAAGCGGTCAAGCTCCTCGAGCTCGCGTCCGAACTCCGTCTCCAGCTCGTGCACGAACTTCTCGTAACCCATCTTGCCCTGCTGCTCGAGAAATTCCGTGCGCCGCACGTAGTGGTCCCGCTCTCTGGTGCGTCGCACGAAGGCGTAGCGCTGCTTTATCAGGGCCAGGTCGGGCGGGTAGAGCTTCTTGGCCTTTACCAGGACCTGCTCTCGCACGCCCACCTTGCCGAAGTCGTGCAGCAGTCCGGCGTACCTGATCTCGCGGATCTGGTCACGTGTGAAGCTGACGTTGCGGTACTCGCCGGCGCCGGAGCGGTCAACGACCTCTGCCAGTCCGACGGTCATGGACGCAACGCGGCCCGAATGGCCGAACGTCGTTGGGTCGCGCTGCTCGATGGCCGTGACCGAGGCCCGTACGAATCCCTCGAACAGGCGCTCGATGTCGGCGTACAGGCGGGCGTTCTCGATGGACACGGCTGCCTGTCCGGCGAGCGCCGACACCAGCTCGACGAGGCGCTTCGTGTACGGAATGATCTGGGCGTCGAAATCCGCTGGCTGGTCGAGCTGTGCGTTGGTGTCTCTCTTGCGGTTGATCAACTGAAGGACGCCGATCACTTCGTCCTGATGGTCGATCATCGGGATCGTGAGCATCGACTTCGTGCGGTAACCGTACTTCTCGTCGATCGAGCGGTTGAACGCGTAGTCCACGTCGGGTGGCAGGAAATAGACGTCGTCGATTACGAGCGGCTCCCCGGTCGTGGCCACGTATCCGGCGATGCTCGTTGTGTCGAGGGGCATCGTGAACTCGACCAGCGGGATGTCCGGTCGCGAGTACGTATGGGCGAGCTTGAATCTGAGCCGTTTCAGTCCGTCATCGTGAGTCTCCACCAGGTACAGGCTACCGGCGTCCGACGACGTGATCTGGCGTGCTTGAGTGAGAATCAGCTCCAGCAGCGTGTCGTGATCCCGCTCCGTGGTAAGGGCCATGCCGATGCGGGTGAGCTCGCCCAGCTCCTTGGTTCGAGACGCGGCCTCTTGCCGAGCGCGCACGCCCTCCTGGCGGGCGGCGGCTTCGCGATACCCGGAGCGAAGCGCGATCAGAAGCTTACGGGCGCTCCACGGCGCCGATACGAAGGCGGCAACAAGCTCCTGGGGGATTCCGTCCGGCAGATCGTTCTCTCCCTCGGCGCCCAGCACGACCACGGCACCACCCTCATCGACGAATCGGCTGAGGACATCGATCCCGAACTGCGCGCGGCTGGGCGGGTCCAGGACGAGCGTGGTGGGTCTTCCCTTGACGGCCAGCGCCCGGGGTGAGACCAGGTCTTCCACCGTGACGTTCTCGGCGGCGAGGGCCCCGGTGACGTGGCCGAGGTCGAGGTCCGGTGACCGCAGCAACACGAAGCTCACGGCTCGCGTTGCACCGTGTCCGGCGGTGGTTTTACGCCAGTGAACATTCTGAGCGGGCGGCGGCTCATCTTGTCGGTGAAGTTCTCGAGGATGACCGCCGTGCGCTGGAGCAGGGCGATCGTTTCCACTATGGCCGGCCGGTTCTCATCGGCCATATTCTGTGCCGTCGCCACCAGAGTGTCGAGATGCTGCAGCACCTGCCGAGTGTCGGCGAGCGTCGCCATCAGAGTCTCAGTGGCTTCCCCCACCTGGGGTTCGAAGGCCGCCAGCATCCGGTCGGTGCGCGCCAAGTTGTCGGCGAGGAGGCTCAGCACCTTCCCGATCTGGGGACCGCTGGATGCCAGGACCCGGTTGGAGCGCTCGATCGTGGTCGTGGTTCGCTCCATCAGTTCCCTGGTCTCCTCCAGCGTAACAGTCACCTCTTCTGTGAGCCGTCCGGCCACGTCGCCCATCAGGTCCAGCACGTTTGCCACGCGAGTGGTCTCGATGGTGTCGCCCGGCTGCAACAGCTCCGGCCTGGCCGGAGTCGTGTCGGGCCCCTGCGGCATGATCAGCTGGACGATCGTGGCACCCACGAAACCGGTCGGCTGGGTTATCTCGGCCCGGGTTCCACGCGGTAGTCGCAGCAGGGATCCGTCGGGGAACTTCTCGAGCATCGAGAGCTCCGCCACGAACTCGAGCGAGTTCTTGACGGGATCGAGCCTGGGATTCACCTGCCGCACGCGGCCGATGGCGAGTCCCTGAAGCATGACTCGCGTGTCCTGGTTCAGCCCTTCCGCGTTGGCCACGCGCAGGTAGAGGGCGTAGCGCTGCTCCATTAGGCCGCTCGTCAACACTACCGTGCCGACTGCGATCCCAAGCGCCACCAGGATGAAGAGCCCAACCCAGAAGTCGGTGCGTCCCGTAGCTTCCTCTCCCGTCTCAGTCGCTCGAGATGAACTGCCCCTTCTCGATTCGGTACTGAATCTCGATGCGCGGTGCGACGAGCGATGGCAGGTATTGGCTCGTCATGAACAGTGTGCGCCGCGATCCTTCCTCTTGTTCGCCGCCCCGCGCCAACACCAGGAGCTCAACGGCAGTGCGCGCCGTCAACCCGTCGAACGGGTTCTCCATGATGACCAATTCGGGGTCGAACGCCAGCGCTCGCGCCAGTGCCGCGCGTCTGCGCTGCTCGTCGCTCGCTGCGGCCGGTCGCAGGTGAACGACGGATGACAGCCCGACCAGCGTGCACATGATCCGGATGCGACCGTCGATCGCGCGAGTGGACAGGTCGCTGCCGAATCGAAGCGGCAGGGCGATGTTGTCCCATAGGGACAGGTTTTGCATGAGCCCGTCGCCGGCGGGAAGGTATCCCACGCGGCGCCGGAACGCGAGAGCCTCCCGTGGGGCCAGAGAAGAAACATCCTCGCCGTGCACGAGGATTCGCCCGCCCTCGAGGCGGGTGAGGCCCAGGGCGAGGCTCGCCAGCGTGTCCACCCCGCTCTCTTCGCTCCCCAGCACCAGTACGGCCTTGTGAGAGGGTACGTCGAACGAGATCCCGCTCCCCTCGGTCGCGGGTAGCCTCACGTTCTCGAACCGCAGGGGCGGAGCCGTCATGCCAATAGAATCACGAACAGGCCCGACATGAGGAAGATGGCGAGAATGCTCGTCACCACCGCGTTGCTTGACGCGATTGGAACCTCTGTGGGGGAGCCGCCAACCGAGAGTCCGTAGAAGCTGGGCACGATGCCCACGACCAGGCCGAACGCTATCGCCTTCACCACGGTGAGCCAGCTGTCGCGCACGGTGAGTGAGGCGAGGACTATGTCCAGGTACCTTCCGGGTGTCATCCCGTTGGCACCCGCGGCCACGAGTCCGGCGCCGAGCGCGACAACGTCGAAGAAGATCATAAGACCGAACATCGACACTATGGCCGCGGCGAATCTGGGTATGACGAGATAGTGGAGCGGGTCGATCCCCATCCCCTCGAGCGCTTTGACCTCCCCCATCACCTTGTTAGTTGCGAGCTCGGCCGCGATCGCGGTACCGGAGCGTCCGGCTACCGTGAGAGCGGTGAGCAAGGGACCGAGTTCCCGCACGATCGCGACGACCATGAGCCGGCCGATCAGCTCGGTGGCGCCGAGGCGGCCCAGTTCGCGCACCGCCTGGGAGATCACAAGAAAGCTCAATATCCCCGAGAGGACGATGATTAGGGGAAGCGCCTGGAGCGCCGTGAACCACACCTGCTTGATGAGCGTACGGAATGCGACGCGCCGTCCCGCTCTCGGGAGCCAGCGCCACGCATCCACGGTACGTGAGAAAAAGCGCGCCAACGCCCCCAGCTGGGAGATTGCACGCGCTCCTCTCTGTCCCAGAACTGCTATCGGCGCCGTCACGCGCCTATGGTACTACCCCCGACCGATTTGCCTCAAGGCCTCATCGACTTCGGTGTACTCGGGGTACACGGCCTTGGCCTGATTGAACAGCTCCACCGCCCGGTCCGTGTTCCCCATGTCCTGATACAGGATGGCCTTGGAGTAGAGCCTGACGGCCTCCTCCGGGATGTGACGCGCCTCGCGCTGCTCGCGAACCGCCTGAGACAACTGTGGCAGATCGACTCCCTGGGTCACCTTGCCCGCGAGATCAACCACCATGTCGTAGAGGTTCTGACGCTTGTCGCGCACCTGCTCGGCCTTGACGATCTCACTGGTTTCCACGTCCACGATACGTGCGTCGATCCTCATATCGCCGTAGAAATCGGTGAAGCCTCCGAGCACTACGTAGCGTGCGCCCACGAGCTTGCCAATGCGGGCCGCAGTCTGGGGATCCACCCTGCCGCTGGCCCCGAGATCCTGCTCCTCCATCAGCTCCGAAAGCGCCGTCCGGTCCACCGAACGGATGTTGGAGTTGACGCTGAACTCGGTGATCAGCATCTGCTGAAGTCCGACTTCGAGTGCCTGGAAATCCTCCGCGTCCTGCCCGTACGAGCCGCCGTTGAGGAACCGCAAAACGGCGACGCCCGGGCGGGTATCCTGCGCCCAAGACGCAGCCGGCGCGACGACCCCAACCGCGAGGGCCAAGGTAAGTAGGGAACGCCACCGCATAAGGCTATCCTCCAAACAGGGTTCAGAGCGTCAATGTCATGCCTTCGGCCGCGGCCAGAACCTCGATCTCGCCGCGCGCCGCCGCCTCTCCCGCCCGCTCTACCATTGTGTCCATCGCCGCGTCGTCATGCTCGGGCCGGTGGTGGAACAGCACGAGCCTGCCGACGCCGGCCTCCTCGCAGAGCCAGAGCGCTTCCTCGTACGAGGAATGTCCCCAACCCCTGTACTGCTCCAGCTCCTCCGGCGTGTACATCGCGTCATGAATCAGCACATCTGCACCACGGAGGAACTTGACGAGCTCGCCGCGCCACGACGGACCTACCTCGTACTCGCCGCCGGAGCCGAGCTCGTTGTCGGTCACGTAGGCGACGGTAGCGCCCTCGGCCTCCGGTTTCAGCCGATACCCCAGCGTGTGTCCGGGGTGCCTGAGACGGATCGCGTCGATGGCGAAGGCGTCGATCTCGAATGAGCCCGCTCCCACGTGCTCGACCTCGAGCTCGGCCGCCAACTCGTCTAGTGGCACCGGGAACACCACCGGATGCATCTGCTGCCGCAGTATCGCCCCCAGGTCCACATCTCCCTGCTGCGCGCCCCAGATCCGCACCTCGTTCCCCTCGGCGAAAAAGGGCGCAAAGAACGGCAGCCCCTGGATATGATCCCAGTGCGTGTGGGTGATCAGGAGGTCGATACTGAGCGGCCCGTTCTCACGGGCCACCAACTCCTGTCCCAACAGCCGGATCCCCGTACCGGCGTCCAGAATCACGAGGCGTGTGCCGTCGGCATCAGACCGCTCGACCGCAACGCACGGCGTGTTGCCGCCGTACCGCGTGGTGTTCGGCCCGGGTGTAGGAATCGATCCGCGCGTACCCCAGAATTCTACGTTGTAGGGCATGCGCTCGTTCCCGGCGCCATCCGTGGCAACCTACGGGTCACCCTCACCCGCCCGCAACCGGGGCTGTCACGCCCATGTGGTGACATGGCTCACGACAGCCCGGCCAGAGCCTCCAGCGCGGCCCGCTCGCGGATGACGATCGTCTTGCGTGAGACCTCTATCAGCCCCCGTTCCCCCAGGTCGCGGATGGTCCGTGAGACCGTCTCGCGGCTCGAGCCGATCATCTGAGCGATGGTATGATGAGTCACCTTGCGGGGAATCTGAACACCGTCGTGCTCGTCGGCGAGTTCGAGCAACAGCCGCGCGACCCGCCCGTTCACGTCCAGCAACACGAGCCCGCCGATCTTGTCGTCGGCACGCCGCAGCCGGCGAGACAGCGCTTGGAGCAAGCCCAACGCTATTCTAGGGGTCTCCTCGAGACACTTGCGGAATTCGTCGCGGTGAAGGACCAGGAGGTCGGAATCCTCCATCGCGATTACGTGAGCCGAGCGCGGCTGATCATCGATCAGCGCCATTTCGCCGAAGAAATCCCCTTGCTTGAGGATGGAGAGAATCACCTCCCGACCGTCCTCTCCGATGAGCACAACCTTGACCTGCCCCTTGAGAACGACGTACAGAGCGTCCCCGGGGTCGTCCTCGAAGAGAATGACGCTGTTCTTGGGGTAGCTTTTTTCGCGCGCAGCGGCCCCGATCTCCCGGAGCTCCCGCGGGTCGAGGTGCGCAAAGAGGGGTATTCCCCTCAGTTGCTCGGCTGGTGAGAGCGGAGCTTCCTTTGAGAATGGGTTCGGCATGGTTGGCCTAGCTTAGCGACCTGGTGAAACCGTGTCAATCTCGCAGCGCCCGTCGCGGTTGCTCCCAAGTCCATGCGCCAATTATATTTCCGCGCTTCGCTTTGGCGGAGAGACGCACACCGGACCCGAGCACCACGGAGTGCCTGAGTGAAAGCGGACATACATCCCACCTACCAGCGCGCGGTCGTACAGTGCGCCTGCGGCAACACGTTCGAGACCCGCTCGACGCTCCCGTCCATCCATGTGGAGATATGCGCGCGGTGTCACCCGTTCTTCACCGGCCGGCAGAAGCTCGTCGATACGGCCGGGCGGGTGGAGCGTTTCCGGCAGCGTTACGGAGCTGATAGCGACGATCAGTCGGCTGCGGAGTAACGAGGGGCTGGACGCGCGGCTCAAGGCCGCGCTCGACCGTGCCGAAGCCGTCGAACGCGAGCTCGCCGATCCCCAGACGGTCAGCGATCCGGAAAAACTCAAGGCCCTGGGCCGGGAGCACGCGCGGCTGGAGCGCGTCAGGAAAGCCGCAGAGGCCCTTAGACGTGCGGCCGAAGAAATGCGTCAGGCCGAAGAGCTCGTCGGTGACGATGACCCGGCCCTCGCCGAACTGGCCCGGGCGGATGTCGAGCGACTCGGCCCGCACGTGGAGGACCTCCAGGGGCGGCTGCGTGAGCTCTTGGTGCCGTCCGACCCGCTGGACAACCGTGACACGATCGTCGAGATACGCGCCGGCACCGGCGGCGACGAGGCAGCGCTCTTCGCCTCCGACCTGGTACGCATGTACACGCGGTACGCCGAGCGACGGGGCTGGACGGTCGAGACGGTGTCGGTCTCTCCGGCAACCTTGGGTGGGGTGCGCGAGGCCGTCTTCAGAGTGCGCGGAGAGAACGCGTACGGCCGGCTGAGGCACGAGTCGGGCGTGCACCGGGTGCAGCGAGTGCCGGTCACCGAGGCGCAGGGAAGAATCCACACGTCAGCCGCCACCGTCGCGGTCCTGCCGGAAGCCGAGGAGGTAGACATCCGAGTTGACGAGGGGGACCTCAAGATCGACGTGTTCCGCTCGTCGGGCCCCGGGGGGCAGAGCGTCAACACGACCGACAGCGCAGTGCGAATCACTCACGTTCCAACCGGACTCGTCGTGCAGTGTCAGGACCAGAAATCGCAGCTTCAGAACAAGCAGCGCGCGCTGGAGGTGCTGCGCGCGCGGCTGCTCGACCGCAAGATCGCGGAGCAGGAGGCCGCCAGGGCGAGGGAGCGCCGTGCGATGGTGGGAACCGGCGACCGGTCGGCGAAGATCCGTACTTACAACTTCCCGCAGAATCGGGTGACTGATCACCGCATCAACGTCACGCTACATCAGCTCGACGAAGTCCTGGATGGAGAGCTCGATTCGCTGATCGATCAGATCAAGCTTGCCTATCAGGAAGAGGGCGCGGATGGGTAACGTGCTGGCGGCACGGCCTCGCTCGCGCGAGCTGGACAGCGCCGCGGCTGCGTTGGCAGCCGCCGGCGTGCCGGACGCCAAGAGAGAGGCATTGTTTCTGTGGGCCACGGCCTCCGGTGAGTCCGTGGCGGAAGTGTGGCGCCGCCCGGAGGCCGAGCCGTCCGCAGAGGTGGTCGAGCGGTATCGCGCGCTGGTCTCGCGCCGCGGGGCGGGAGAGCCTTTGGCGTACGTGACGGGCCGGGTTGGCTTCCGCACGCTGGAGCTGGTAGTGGATCGCCGCGTCCTGATACCGCGTCCCGAGACGGAAGGCCTGGTGGAGCGCGTGCTCGATTGGGCACGGACGAAATTCGGCGGATCCCAGCCGGAGTGGGGCAGTGCCGCGGATGTGGGGACGGGGTCGGGGTGTGTCGCTCTGAGTTTGGCTCAGGAAGGCCTTTTCCGGAGTGTCGTGGGCACTGATATCTCGCCAGAGGCCATGGAGGTGGCGCGCGCCAACCGGGACCGTGTCCGCCCGCGTGTGCAGGTGGAGTTCAGGCTGGGTGACCTGTGTGGTCCGCTGGTGGGCGAGCGGTTCCAGGTGATCGCGTCCAATCCTCCGTACGTGTCCGAGCACGAGTTCTCGGGGCTGGAGCGCAGTGTGCGGGACTTCGAGCCCAGGTCGGCGCTCGTCAGCGGTCCGGACGGGATGTATCATGCTTCGCGCCTGATCGAAGAAGCGGGCGGGTTTCTCGAGCCGGGTGGGCTGCTCGCGCTCGAGGTCGATTCGACAAGGGCGTCCGCGGCTCTCGAGAGAGCGGGGGCGGAAGGATGGCGGGAGCCGCGGCTCGAGCGCGACGTCTTCGGGCGTCCCCGGTATCTCTTGGCAAGCTGGAGGTAGGGTACGTGATATTCGACGAGGCGGTGGCACTCGGACGATCGATTGGTCGGCATGATGACTTCCAGGCGCTGCGGCGCGCCGAAAAGGAGCTCGCCGAGGCGACCGAACTGAAGGAGAAGGTTGACCGGCTGCAGCAGTTGGGGGGTCGGGCGGAGCGGCAGGTGGTAGAGGGCGAGCAAGTATCGGACGAGACGAAACGGCAGTATGAAACGCTCCTGGCTGAGGTGCAGGCCGATCCCCGATACCAGCGTTGGGTGGCGGCCCAGTCCAACTTCGAGAAGCTGATGCTTCGGGTGCACGAGCATATCGCCGAGGGTATGCACGACGCGGCCGAGAGTCGCATCATCACGCTCGATTGAGGTAGGTCGGTGGCGCCGCTGTTTGTGGCCGTGGAGGGTCCGGAAGGGGCGGGTAAGACGACACTCGTCGGGCGTCTCGCGGCTCGGTTGCGGGAGGGCGGGCGCCACGTCATCGAGGTGCGAGAGCCCGGGGGGACCGAGACGGCAGAGGCCGCGCGGACGCTGATGCTGGATCCCGCTCTTGCCTGGACGCCCGCTGCGGAGTTGTTCCTCGTTCTGTGTGCCCGAGCCGAGCTCGTGCACGGCGTGATTCGGCCGGCCCTCGACGAAGGCGGCGACGTGGTTGTGCTGAGTGATCGGTTCGATCTTTCGACCGAGGCGTACCAGGTGGCGGGACGCGGGCTCGACCGCGAAGCCGTGGCCGCTGCCAATCGCCTCGCCACGGGTGACCTGACTCCCGATCTCACGCTCGTGCTCGACGTCGACGTCGAGGTCGGGCGCTCGAGACAGGTGGAACAGGGGAAGTCGCCCGACCGGATGGAACGGGCGGATCCGGAGATGCACCGCAGAGTGGTGGGGTTCTTTCGGTCGGTGAGCGGTGAGGGCGTCGTGCATCTGGACGCAACGCGACCGGTGGACGAAGTTGAGTCCGCCGCTTGGCGGGTCGTGCACGCGCGTCTCGCTGGAACAAGTTAGCTTGCGGTAGGGTTGAACCAACGAAGCTCGGCACGGTAACGGAGGCCATTACATGAAGAGGCAGCGCGCACTCCTCCTCGTTCTCGTCGGCGTCATATCGTTCGTCTCGGGCGGCTGGCTGCTGCAGCGCGGTGTATCGCGCGGCTCCGAGATCTACCAGCAGGCACGCCTGTTCGACGACGTCCTGAGCTACATCTCCGAGTATTACGTGGACTCTCTGGGAGAGGCCGAGCTGTACGACATGGCGATCGACGGTCTGCTCGATCAGCTTGATCCGTACACGACGTTTCTGAGGCCGGAGGACTTCGCCGAGCTGACTGAGAGCACGACGGGCAACTACGGTGGCCTGGGTATACGAATCGAGGTGCGCGACGGGTGGATCACCGTGGTGGCGCCGCTCCCGGGCACCCCGGCCGCCGAGGCGGGGATAGAGGCCGGCGACCGCATTGTGGAGGTGGACGGCCGGTCGGCTTACGGCTGGAAGAGCGACCAGGCGGTCGATGAGCTGCGTGGCGAGCCGGGCTCGAAGGTGCGGCTGGGAGTAGCGCGCCCCGGCTTTCAGGAGATGATGGAGTTCACGGTGGAGCGGGCGCTGATCCACATCAAGGCAGTGCAGCTGGCGACGGTGCTCGAGCCCGGTATAGGCTACGTCTCCTTCGTCAACTCCAACATCTCCGAGGAGATAGCGGACGAGCTCGTGCAGGCCGTGGAAGGGCTGCTGAGCCAAGGCGCTAAGTCGCTGATCCTCGACCTCCGCAACAATCCGGGAGGTCTCCTTGATCAAGGGATCGCGCTGTCCGATCTCTTTCTCGAGCCCGACCAGGTGGTGGTTTCAACCAAGGGCCGGGCGCGTGGAAGCTCGCGCGCGTATAGGGCGAGACGCAGCGCCCGCTGGAATGGCCTGCCCATGGTGGTTCTCGTGAACGGAGGGACGGCGAGCGCATCGGAGATTATCGCAGGTGCTCTTCAGGATCACGACCGGGCGCTGATCGTGGGCACGGCGACATTCGGCAAGGGCCTGGTACAGACCCTGTTCAACATGGGAGGCCGCCGGGCGCTGAAACTCACGACGGCGCGGTGGTACACGCCGAGTGGCAGGTCGATCCAGCGGCCGCCGAGTGATACCTCGGCCACGGAGCTTGCGCGTGCAGGGAGAGGGGGGGTAGAGGGGGCCGTCGGAGAGACGCATCGCGACAGCACGATGGTGTTCCGTACCGATGGTGGTCGAGTCGTGATGGGCGGCGGCGGCATTCGGCCGGATGTAATCGTGCGGAACGACACCCTCACGAGCGGCGAGCAGGAATTCCTGCGAGAGCTGGGTTCCCGCTTCCCGGAGTACCGCGACGCGGTGACGACGTACGCGCTGGAGCTCAAGGGCTCCAATGCGGTGCACGATCCGTCGTTCCGAGTCGACGCCGCAATGTTGCGCGAGCTCAGAGAGAGGCTGCGGGCGAAGGGGATCGAGCTGACCGACAGGGAATGGGGCGGCGCGCGGGGATTCGTAGCGCAGCAGCTAGGGTATGAGATAACCCGCTACGTGTTCGGTCGGGACGTGGAGCAGCTACGCCGCATGCAGGATGACCGCCAGCTCCAGATGGCGCTCGACTTGCTGCGACGCGCCGGCTCGTCCGAGGAGCTCTTTTCCCTGGCGGCCCTGGAGGCTGAGAAGAACCGGCTGCCGTGAACGCGATCGGGATCGTGGGGCCGGGCCGCGCGGGCGTCGGTCTCGGTCTCGCGCTGTCCCGGTCCGGTCACACCGTCTTCATCCACGGGCGGCGTCCCAAGGCGTTGCCCGCGCCCCTCGAGCTCAGCTGGGGCGGGATCCCCCCTTGGCTGGACCGAGTTCAGACTATCCTGCTCGCGGTACCCGATGATGCCCTGCCCCCGCTGATCGAGGAGCTGGCTCGGAGCGGGAGAGTCGGTCCCGAGCACACGGTGCTCCATCTCTCAGGCGTCCTCGACTGGAGCGTGCTTGCCCCGCTTGCGGGAAGCGGGGCGGCGCTCGGCTCGCTTCATCCGCTGCAGTCGCTGGCCGATCCCCTGCGTGTGCCCGAACTGCTCCGCGGTGCGGTCGCCGCCGTCGAAGGGGACCCGCGGGCCGTGGAGCGGGCCGGGGACCTCGCTCGCTCGCTGGGGCTGCGACCTGTGGAGGTTCCTTCCAGCGGGAAAGTCATCTACCACGCCGGGGCCGTGTTCGCGGCGAACTACTTGGTAGTCGTGGGTGCGATCGCGGAGAGGCTGCTCGTGGAAGCGGGCTTCGGATCGAGCGAGGCCCGCGCAGCCCTCACACCACTCATCGCGGGATCGGTCGAGAACCTGCGTGAGAAGGGGCCGCGAGCGCTCACGGGGCCGGTGGCCCGCGGTGACGCCGACACGGTGCGCATGCACCTCGCCACGCTGCCCCGCGACCTGGTCGAGCCGTACCGGGCACTGGCACGGGCAGCGCTGGAGATTGCCGAGTTGTCCGAGGAAAAGAAGCGGGCGATCGAGGAGGCGCTAGCCGCCAACCGCTGATCGTCACGGCACGACCACCCGCGCACCCCGCGGTACCTCGAACCGGAACTCCGCGGGGTCGATCTTCCGGTTCGTTTCGATCTCCGGAAACTCGATCATGCGCCGCTGCCCCGAGCGTTCCATCAGAGCGATGCGCCGGAGCAATCCGTCGTTCCTGGCGATCGCGATCTCCGCCCTCCTGAACGGAAGCCCATCCACCTTGGGCTCGAGGCGCACCACATCCACGACGACGCTTCCCACCCGGTCTGGATCCATGAGTGTTGCGCGGTAGCGCTCGAGGGGCCGGTCCACGAACTGCGTCACGAGATTCGGCGTGGCCGTTCCCGCCGAGGGTATGGGCTGTCGCAGCACCTGGTCGGGCACGCTGCTCGGAGCGTAGATCCAGAGCCACGTCCCGTCGGCCACGACCCGGTCGCCCGGTGGATCGGTGAATCGCATCGCGAAGAGGTCGGGTGGCTCTAGGAACACGACGCCGCGCGACACCTCGGGGGTACCCAGCATCGGGTTGACTATCGTCTGCACGAAAGTCGCGCGGAACGTGGACGCCGCGTCATAGGCGCGTTCGGCGCGGTGGAGCACGCTCGCCGCGTCCTGCCCGGTCGCCCGCCCCCCTATGATGAGGGCGATCGCCGCGGCGGCCGCCGGGGCCAGGGTCCGGCGACCCGGCACGATCATGTCCCGACTGACGCCGCCGGGAGCGGCTCCGCCACGCTGCGGCCGATCGCCTCCGCGATAGCGGTGGCCTGGCGCATCAGCTCGGCGAACCGCTCGGGGTGGAGACTCTGCGCCCCGTCCGACAGCGCCTCGTCGGGCTCCGGATGCACCTCGACGATGATCCCGTCCGCGCCAGCGGCCACCGCCGCTCGAGCCATCGGGATCACCTTATCACGCCTTCCCGTGGCGTGACTCGGATCCGCGATAATCGGCAGGTGGGAGAGCGATTTCACCACCGGAATGGCGGTGAGGTCGAACACGTTGCGGGTGCTGTTGTCGAATCCGCGGATCCCGCGCTCGCACAGGATTACCTCGCTGTTGCCCTCGCTGAGCAGGTACTCCGCCGCGAGCAGCAGCTCCGTGATCGTAGCGGCGATGCCCCGCTTCAGCAGCACCGGCTTGCCGCAGCGACCCGCGCGCTTGAGGAGCGAGAAGTTCTGCATGTTGCGCGCCCCGACCTGTACGATGTCGGCGTACCCGGCCACCAGCTCTACGCCGTCGGGATCGACCGCTTCCGTCACCACGAGCAGTCCCGTCTCTTCACGAGCCTTGGCGAGAAACTTGAGACCCCGCTCGCCGAGTCCCTGAAAGGAGTAGGGCGACGTCCGTGGCTTGAAAGCTCCACCCCTCAGAACCGCGGCGCCCGCGGCCCGGACTTGCCGCGCGGCCGTGATGATCTGCCGCTCGGACTCGACGGAGCACGGACCCGCCATCACGACCACATCGCTGCCGCCGATCTTCAGGCTCCCGGTGAGCGACACTATCGTGGGCTCCGGCTTCCACTCGCGCGAAACCTGCTTGTAGGGTTGGGTTACGTGGATGATCTCCCGGACGCCCGAGAGGCCGGCCAGGCGCGACGCGTCCACGCGCCCGTCGTTTCCCACTAGGCCGACGGCGGTACGTTGCTTGCCAGGCATGGGGCGCGCGCCGTACCCCATCTCCTCGATCGTGCGCACGACCCGATCGATCTGCTCGCGGGTCGCGCCGTGCTCCATTACCACTAGCATTGTCGCTCGCCTGCGCCCAATGGACTATTGCTCGCCAATCCTGAACCGGCTCCCGTCATGCGCGGCAGATACCCGTCCGGCGAAGTGCTCTCGAGCGAGCCTCGCCGGGTCGGCGTCACCGAACACTGGATAGAAGTGTGTGAGCACCAGATGTCGCGTATTCGACCTGCGCGCCAGCTCACCCGCCGTGGCGGGAGTTAAATGTAAGTCGAGTGCCCTCTCGTCGGGCAGCGAACACTCCGCCAGGAGGAGATCGCAGTCCCTCGCCCATTCGGCAAGCTCTGCGCTCGGCCCCGTGTCGCCGGTGTACACCACACGTCCCGTGTGGCTCCTCACGGCGTAGGCCAGACTCTCGTCGGTGTGCGGGGTCTTGCACGACTCCAGCACGACCTCCGAAGAGAGCTCGACGCGATCGCCCGCGGAAAGCTCGATGATCTCCAGCGCGAACTCGGGCTCGGCTACCCAGTCACCGAAGGCGGTGGCGAGGTGCGATATCCGCTCCCGCATGCCGCGTGGGGCGATCAGCGTGAGGGGATCGGAGCGAGCTGGCTCCACTCCCCAGCGCAGCGCGAAGACGAAGGCAGGCAGCTCACTCCAGTGGTCCGGATGGAAATGCGTGATCGCGATATGCGTGACATCCCACCACGGAATCTCCAGCGCGGCCGCCCGGTGAAGCGTGCCCGGGCCGCAGTCGAGCAGGAGCTTTAGCCCGCCGGTCGTCACCCAGTGCGCCGGGGCCGTTCGCTCCGCCGTGGGGGCCACGGTGCCGCTCCCCAGCACGGTCACAATCACGTCAGGGCGACCCCATGTAAACGATTCGCTTGAAGAACGTGCCGTCCGGTGTCACCAGGCGAACGAGATAGATCCCTCTGGGTACGGCGGCGCCGTCTCGCGCGGTCCCGTCCCACTCCAGTCGCGGGTCGCAGGGTCCTCCGGCGCCGACGGCGGGTCGGCCGTACCGGTCCGCCTCTAGGACCTTCGGGAATGCGGCGCCGTCGCCGGGAACCAGGTTACGCACCAGGTGTCCGCGAATGTCGAGAATGTCGAGACGCACCTCACCGGCCGTCGCCAGATCGAACCAGATGCAGGTTCGGTCACGCCCCGTCACTGCGCTGGGGAAAGGATTGGGGAAATTCTGGAACAGCAACGTCACCGCGGGAGCGGACTCGTCGATGATGAGGAACGTGCCCCGACTCTCCGTGACGCTAGTGTCCCCTCCCAGGCGACTCGTCACCGCCCAGCGGTAGGGAGTATTGCGTTCCAGGTCGCGCGGAGGCGTGTACGTCGTGTCTGTGAGGTCCTTGGCGGTCAACTCGATGATGCCGTCGTTGTCACGGACAATGGTGAGGTCGTAGGTGAACGGACCCGGCGGCTCGGCAACGAGCGGGGAGGTCCACTGGAAGGTCGGCCGGACCTCCCTGATGGAGAGCCCGTCCGGGTCGTCCAGCGTGAGCAGTGTCGCCCACGGTGGCGCGGTGATCTCGGTGCTGGGCAGTGTTGTCAACGTCACGAAGTCGGCGCCTGACACAGTGATCTCGAACACCAGCCGGTCACCCGGTCGCTGCGGCTCCGTCAGACGCAGCACGGTGTCGCTCAGCAGGGTGTCGATCAGCACTGTGCCAAATGTCGAGTCGCGTCCGACCCTGAGCCGGTAGGTGAGTGGTTGGGCGAAGCCCGGTGCGTCGGCCACACTCCACTCGAAAACCGGCGTGATGTCTGTGAGCACCGAGTCCACGGGACTGAGTACTTGTATCCCCCTGGGGAAGTAGACCGCAGCGGACCCGTCGGGCCGTCCCCAGCCGGCACTCGAGTCCGGACTCGCCCTGTTCGAGCCCGTGCGAACGAGCGCGTCACGGATCTCAATGGGCGAGTATCCCGGATGGAGCTGCCGGAACAGAGCCGTGATCCCCGCCACGAGGGGGGTGCTGTACGAGGTACCTTGCTGGCGGCCGAACCCGCTCGACGGATCGACCACGAACACGCCGGCACCGGGTGCCACGAGCTCGGGTTTCAAACGACCATCCGCTGTGGGGCCGCGCGAGCTGAAGCCCTGGACGGTTCCGAGAGAGTCCTCTGCGCCCACGGTGATCACGGAATCCCCGTCGCCTGGTGTGATCAGCGAGCCGAACCCGCTGCCGCCGCGGTTTCCCGCGGCCGTCACGACGACTATGCCGCGCTGGGCGGCCGCATCCGCGGCCACTGTGGTGACCGCTACGTCGCCATTCAAGTCGCCCGGCGTGTAATTGAGGGTACTGTCGTCGAATTCCAGGTACCCTAGGCTCGACGAGACGACGTCCACTCCAATGGAATCCGCCCATTCCAGCGCGGCTACGTAGTCGTCCTCCTCGGCCTTTCTCTCCGAACGCACGTCCTCCGTCTTCGCCAGGAGATACGCGGCTTCAGGGGCCACGCCGATAATCGCTGTGGGCACGTTCGCGGCGAGTAGCGACCACGTCTGGGTGCCGTGCGCGGACGCGCTCGGATCGTCGTTCGCCTCGTTGCGCACTATGGAATCGTCGAACACGAAGTCCCACTGCGCCACGACGTTGGCCGAATCGAAGGCCGGTAGCTCTGTTTCAAAACCCGTATCGAGGACGGCGATCGTGACACCCGCGCCGCGAAACCCGCGCTGCACCAGCGGGAACATGTTGAGACGGCGAAACGGCATCGCGGACGGTCCATACAGTGAGTCCAGGGTCGCGGCACCCGGAGCCGCGAGCACGCGGCGGGCCGGAGCCAGCCTGGGCTCCGGTCTCCCCACGAACCGCGCCACGGGCTGGAGGTGCCGGAACTCGGGGCGCTGTCTCGCCACATCTATGCCCGAAGAGTGAATGTCGGCTGACACCGCGTGGAGCCAGCGGCTGCGACGCCGCTCCCGTCCGCCCACTTGGGCCACGGCCCGGGCCACCTGGTCAAGCGAGTACTGAGTCCATCCGAACATCCACACGGCGAGCACCGTGTCGCGGCCTTCGAGGCGCGCCAGGGAAGGAGACACTGTGGGTTCTTGCGCTCTCGCCGTCGCCGCGAACATCCCAGCGGCGAGCATCGCGAAGCCGAATCTCAAGCGACGTCGTGCTCGACCGCGCCAAGCCTCACGCCTACGATGGTCGATACACCGGGCTCCTGCATCGTGACACCGTACACGGCGTCGGCAACCTGCATGGTGCGGGGGTTGTGCGTGATCACGATGAACTGGGTGTCGTCCTTGAACTCGTTCAGGAGGCGGACGAACCGCAAGACGTTGGCATCGTCCAGTGGCGCGTCCACCTCGTCCAGCAGGCAGAACGGGGCCGGCTTGGCGAGGTAGATCGAGAATAGCAGCGAGATGGCGACCAGCGCCCGCTCGCCGGAAGACAACAGGTGAATGCGCTGCGTTCGCTTGCCGCGCGGCGCAGCCTGGATCTCGATGTCGCTCGTCAGCGGGTCGCCGTCCGCAAGGCTGATGTCGCACTGGCCCCCCTCGAACAGCGTCTGAAACACTGAATGAAAGTTCTCGCGGACGGCATTGAACGTGTCTATGAATAGCGCACGTGCCGTCTCGTCGATCTCCTTGAGGGCCGCGAGCAGAGACTCACGAGCCTTGGCGAGGTCGTCTCTCTGTGCGGTGAGGAACTCCAGTCGCGCCTTTTCCTCCGCGTGCTCCTGGAGTGCGAGCGGATTAACGGGGCCCAGCGCCTCGATCGCGTCGGCGAGTCGCTGAACCTCCCGGCGGAGGGTCTCGGTGTCGGCTTCGACCGGCGTGGCCTCGCGCAACAGGGTGTCCAGCGGCTTGTGCCATTCACCTTCGGCCCGCTCGACGAGCGCCCTGCGCCGTCCTTCGGCCTCGGCGAGCTCGAGTTCGAGGCGGTGCCTCTCCTGGGTCAGTACGTCGCGCTCCTCCCGCACCTCTTGTAGGTACGTCTCTGCCCGAACGACCTCCTGCTCGCTCTTCTCGACTGTGCGGGCGGCATCCTCGACGGCCGATTCCAGTTCCTGGATGGTGGCGCGGCGCTCGGCGAGTGTATCCTGCAACCAGGATCTCCGTCCCCGGGCGTCACCCGTGCCTGATTCGATCGTCTGGAGCTCGCGCTCTAGAACAGTGATCTCCTGCCTGGCCTCGTCCAGCGCAGCCTGAGCTCGCTCGCCCAGCTGGCGCGCGGCATACTCCCGCGCCGACACTTGTGCTTCCTCCACCTGCCAGTGAACTCGCCGCTCCCGTGCGGCTTCCTGTTGCGCCTCGAGGTCGGCCAGCACGGCGCGCTTGCTCTCGAGCTCTTCCTCCAACCGGGACCTCAGATCTTCGCCGGCTCCGAGCTGCTGGTTCACCTCACTCAGTCGGCTCTGCCGCTCTGCCAGCTGTTCTCGCGCGCGATGGCATGCGGCATCAGCTTCGGAGTGCCTGCGCTCTGCCCGCAGTCGATGACGGCTCGCCTCGTCCTCGTGCCCCTGGGCCTCCAGCGACCGGGCGGCGGCTCGTGCCTGCCTCTCGCGTGCCGCTTGAAGTGCCTGCTCCGCCTGCGCGTGCGCTTGGGACGCGTTCTCGAGATCGGCGCTGAGTTGTTCGTAATGGCGCTCCTCTTCCGCCAGCTCCCGCGTAAGCGCCTCTAGCTCCGCCCGTCGGCCGAGCGGACCCTGAGCTTCGGCACCTGCAAGGAGGACCGCCCCGCTCGCCTGCTCAATGGCCGAGGCACTGTCGTCCAGGGGCTTGGCACCCGCTA
>JBHIEQ010000009.1:0-20044 GCA_046760725.1 Gemmatimonadales bacterium | reverse complement strand
ATCACGCTGGACGATCCCCCGCCGGGGATTCGTCCCGATCTCTCGGCGACGGCCAGAATAGTCACCGACACGCGGGACAGCGCGCTCTCGATCCCGATCATCGCCCTCACGGTCCGCGAGCACGAGGCGATCTCAACCGAGAACGCGCCCCGGGACACTTCCGCCGGCAAGGAGGAGGTGGAGGGGGTCTTCGTGGTGCATGAGGGCCTAGCCCAGTTCCGGCCGGTCAAGGTGGGGATCGCGGGCGAGGAGCACTTCGAGGTGTTGGAGGGGCTTGCGGCGGGTGACACGATTGTGGCCGGTCCGTATCAGACGATTCGCGATCTCAAGGACAGCACGGCGGTCCGGCCGATGCGCGAACGCGGTTCGGAGGAGAGCGGCTCGTGAGCGAGCATCCGATGATTCGGGTCCAGGGCTTGACGCGGGAGTACCGCATGGGAGCGGAGATCGTCCACGCTCTCAGGGGTGTGGACCTCGAGATCCGGCGCAACGAGTATGCCGCGATCATGGGTCCGTCGGGGTCCGGCAAATCGACGCTCATGAACGTCATAGGCTGTCTGGACACGCCGACCGACGGCGAGTACTGGCTGAACGGCGTTGAGGTCTCGATAATGAACGACGATGAGCTCGCGCTGGTACGGAATCGTGAGATCGGCTTCGTCTTCCAGACATTCAACTTGTTGCCGCGCGCCAGCGCGCTCCACAACGTGGAGTTGCCCCTGATCTATGCCGGAGCGCGGTCGAGCGACCGCAAGGCCCGGGCCGCCTATGCTCTGGAGCGGGTGGGCCTCGCCGACCGGATGGGCCACCGCCCCAGCGAGCTCTCGGGCGGGCAGCGGCAACGTGTCGCCATTGCGCGGGCGCTGGTCAACGACCCCGGCATTCTCTTGGCCGATGAGCCGACGGGGAATCTCGACTCCAGGACGAGCTCGGAGATCATGGACGTGTTCGAGTCATTGTACCGGCAGGGTCAGACCGTGGTGATGGTCACTCATGAGGCCGACATCGCGGCTCGTGCGCGCCGCGTGATAACGCTGCACGACGGTCGCGTTCACAGCGACACTCTCGAGGACGCGGCCTAGAGCATGCCGCTCCGCGAGGCCTTTCGGCTCGCACTCCAGACCATCTGGGCGCACAAGATGAAGAGTGTCTTCGCGGTCATAGGTGTGTTCATCGGCGTCACGTTCTTGATTGCCGTGGTGACGATCGTCGAGGGCATGAACAGCTACATGACCGATCGGTTCGCGGGCGAGCTGCTCGGGGTGAACACGTTTCATCTTCGGCGCCTTCCCGACTTCCAGGACACGGACCGCGAGACGTGGCGCCGCTGGCGCCGCAGGCCTCCGATCACCTACGAGGATGCGGAGGCGGTCGTCGCTGCGATCTCTGTGCCCATCACGTGGGCCTGGGAGTCCGATCGGGACACCGACGTGAGCTTCGAGTCCCGGGTCGCCTCGGGTGTAAGGGCCATAGCGACCACGGAGGATTACTTCGAGGTCAAGGGCTGGGATCTGGCCGCCGGTCGACCGTTCAGCGCGCAGGAGGCGAGGGCGGGACTACCCGTCGCGGTCATCGGTCAGGAGCTCGCCGAGAAGCTGTTCGAGGGACAGGATCCCGTAGGACGAGAGATCACGATCCGACGGTTGCCCTACCGGGTGGTCGGTGTCGTGGAATCGCAGGGGAATCTCTTCGGGATCTCATTGGACAAGTTCGTCGTGGCACCTGCGCTATCGCCACTCAAGCGTCATGTCAATCGTCCAAAGGTGATCGATGCTCTGATCGTGAAGACCGCCAATGGGAAGGATCTGGAAGTCGCCATGGCCGAGGCGGAGGCAATCATGCGCGTGCGCCGGCGGCTCCGCCCCAACGAGGAAAACGCGTTCGCGCTCGAGACCGCAGACGCCGTGCTCGACTTTTGGGGCCAGATCAATCAGATCCTCATGGTGGCGTTGCCGGGGCTGGTAAGCATATCCCTGGTCGTCGGAGGAATTGTGATCATGAACATCATGCTGATGTCGGTGGCGGAGCGCACGAGGGAGATCGGCATTCGCAAGTCTCTCGGGGCGCGGCGCCGGGACATTCTGCGACAGTTCCTTGTCGAGTCGGCGACTCTCGCCACTTTGGGTGCGGCGATCGGGATAATGTTCGGTCTTTCCCTCGCCGGCGTCGTGGAGGCCACGACGTTCATGCCGGCGCGAGTGGCTCCCTGGTCCATCGGAGTCGCAGTGCTGCTCGGCGCGGGCGTGGGAATCGGGGCGGGGCTCTACCCCGCGAGCCGCGCAGCCCGGCTCGATCCTGTCGATGCGATGAGGCACGAGTAGCGGGATGACGGCTCTATTCGAGGGAGTGGGTATCGCGCTGGCCTCGCTGCGGGCGAGCAAGGTGCGGGCCGCCCTTACGATCCTGGGCGTCGCGATCGGCGTCATGGTAGTGATGGTGATCGGCTCCATGATCACCGGCATCAATCGTGGAGTCGAGGACATCTTCAGCCAGCTGGGCCCCCGTACTTTCTTCGTGTTCCGCTATTTCCAGGCCGGGATCGTGATCGACGACGGCGACGAGAACGCTCCCTGGCGTCGCAATCCCCCGCTCAGCGTGGAGGAGGCTCAGCGGATCAGTGAGCTCGCCTCCGTGTCGGCCGTCGTGATCAATGAACGGACCGGCGCGGATATCTCCTACGGGAACGAGACGAGGCGCGCCAGCATCGCGGGTCTCGGAGTCCGTTGGCTCGAGGTTTCCGGCGGGGACATCTACCCCGGGCGCTCGTTCACCCACCTCGAGCACGAGGCGGGCGCGCGGGTGGTTGTGGTGAACGAGCGGCTCGCTAACGAGCTGTTCGGTACGCTCGATCCCATTGGAAAGCGCGTCAAGATCGCCGGTGTGCCCTACCGCGTCATAGGCGTGTACAACCCGCCGCCGGACATATTCGGAGAAGGGAATCAGTCGTCGGCCGCGATCCCGCACCCCACGTACGACAAGCACGTGCCGCACTGGCGTGGCTGGATGGACTTCCTGGTACTCCCGCGCACGGACGCTACCGTGGCGGATGCGATCGAGGATGTGACCGCAGCAATGCGTTCCATGCGCGGGTTGAGGCCGGCTCAGGAGAACAACTTCTCCATCGTCACACAGGACAAGCTCCTCGACAGCTGGAACCAGGTGACGGGCGTGTTCTTCCTGGTAATGATCGTCCTCTCGAGCGTAGGGTTGATGGTAGGAGGCGTGGGTGTGGTCGCGATCATGATGATCTCCGTAACCGAACGGACGCGCGAGATAGGCGTGCGCAAGGCGCTTGGCGCCAAGCGACGCGAGATCTTGTGGCAGTTCCTCGTGGAGGCGGCAACTCTCACTCTCATAGGGGGAGCCATCGGCATGATCCTGGGAGGTCTCGTGAGCGTGATCGTGGCCGGCGCCACGCCGCTCCCCGCCAAGATCCCGATCGAGTCCGTGATCGCGGCCCTGGGGATGTCGGTCCTCACCGGGATCGCTTTCGGACTCTACCCTGCCGCCCGGGCGGCCCGACTCGATCCGGTCGAGGCGCTGAGGTACGAGTGAGGGTAGTGTTCTGTTCCGGTGGCCTGGACCACCTCTCGGTTCCTATGGGCACCACCACACCTTCCCGCCGCCACCGAACGGCGTAACGGCTGGCCGCCATGCCCCTTCTTGAAGGTCTCCGCATGGCTCTGCGCGAGATCAACTCGCATAAGCTACGATCGTTCTTCACGCTGCTCGGCATCATCGTTTCCGTCGGGTTCCTCGTGGCCGTGGTCGCGATCATCCAGGGGATGAACGCCTATGTCCGGGAGAACATCGCCAGCGCGATCGTGGGAAAGAACGCGTTTCAGATTCGTCGGATACCGATTTCCGTAGGACTCTTGGACGATGAGGAGTGGGACGAGCTCCAGCGCCGGCCCCGAATCGAGGAATCGGACGTGGTCCTCGTGGAACGCGCCCTGCCGGACGCCCAAGCGATCGCCCTCCAATCAGGATGGCCCACGCCGCAGGCCGACGTGATCTGGAGGAACCGCACGGTTGGGGACGTGCTGGTCTTCGGCGTCACCGCTCCGTTCCACGTGGTCCAAGACTACCAGATGGCTGCGGGCGAACCGCTCACCGACCTCGACGTGCGCGAGCGGCGACGGGTCGCTGTCCTGGGATTCGACGTCGCCGACAAGCTGTTCGACGATATGGAGTTCGCGATAGGCCGGAAGGTACGGGTCGGCAGATTGCAGGTCACCGTGAAGGGTGTCGTGCAGAAGAAGGGAACCGTTCTGGGGCAGTCGTGGGACGGGTTCGTCATGCTGCCGATCGAGGTGTTCGAGTCGGTGTACGGCCGCAGACTCACCACGGTGATCTCAGTGAAGATGCCGGAGGCGTATATGGTACCGGGTGCCATGGCGAGGGCCGAAGAGGCCATGCGGGTCGCTCACCGACTCAGGCCCGCTGAGGAAAACGACTTCACTGTGGACACAGCGGAGGGGCTGATCGCGTTCTGGCAGAACCTCACGCGGGTCATCTTCACCGTTGTGCCGGCTGTGGTGGTGATCGGAATAGTGGTAGGCGGGATCGTGATCATGAACATCATGTTGATGAGCGTGACCGAGCGCACCTTTGAGATTGGAATCCGAAAGTCTGTTGGAGCCAAACGGCGCGACATCCGCAGGCAGTTTCTGGCCGAGTCGGTGGCGCTGGCGACGCTTGGCGGTCTCTTGGGCATCGCTGCCGGATCGGTGTTGGCGCTCGTCGTGGCGGCGGTGTCGCCCTTGCCGGCTCGAGTCACCTGGTGGTCGATCTCTGTAGCGCTCGGACTCGGAGCCACCGTGGGGCTCATTTTCGGGGTCTTTCCCGCGTCTCGTGCGGCGCGTCTGGACCCGGTGACGGCGATGAGACATGAGTAGCGGTCGCCCATCGCCCCGCATCGCCCCTCATCGCCCTCGTTCGCCTCTATGTCGGACGATGGGGGGCGACCAGAGGCGATGGAGGGCGATGTAATCATGCGCCTCTCCGCAATCCCGGAAGGCGCAGGCATCGCCCTCTCAGCCATTGGCGAGCAAAAGCTTCGCTCGGCACTCACGATCCTTGGCATCGTCATCGGCGTCGCCACCGTGATGGCTATGGCCTCCATCGTGCAGGGAATCCGCGGGCAGATCATGAGCACGCTCGAGGTTGTGGGACCGACCACTTTTCGTATCATGCGGTTCTTTTCGAGCACGCCCCTCAACCCCGACGCCCTCCCGCGCGAGGTACGGATTCGCCCAGTGCTGAGGCGCGAAGAGGCCGACGCGATCGGCCACCTGCCCGAGATACACTACTCCTCGATCTGGGTGGGAGTGTTCGAGCGGCTGACGTACGAGGAGATTCGCACTCAACTCACCATCGTTTATGGCGCTGACGAGCGTTTCATGGAAATCCTGGGAGGAGAGATCGTCGCCGGCCGCACGTTCGTCCCGACAGAGGTGCGGGCCGGCGCTCCGGTCGTCATTCTCGAGATCGAGGCGGCCGAGAACGTGTTCGGCGGCCTTGACCCCGTAGGTCGAGTGATGCGGATCGGCGGTCGGCCATTCCGCGTGATAGGGCTCTACCAGACGCCGGAGAACATCTTTCAGCCTCCGGGGCAGGAGATCGCGGCCATCGTGCCGTTCGAGGCCGCGCGGCGCTCGTTTCGCTACGACGAGACCCAGTCTCTCGTCATTCTCGTGAAACCCAAGGACGGAGTATCGGTGCACCGAGCCATGGACGCAGCCACGCTGGAGCTGAGGCGCATGCGGCGTCTGAGGCCGGGCGAACCCAACTCGTTCGACATGATCACGTCGGATCAGATCCTGAGTCTGTTCGATCGGCTCACCGGGGTGTTCTTTCTCGTCATGATCGTCCTCTCCAGTGTCGCTCTCATGGTGGGCGGCATCGGGGTCATGGCGATCATGATGGTGTCGGTGCGGAAGGCGATGGGGGCGACACGCAGGGAGATCCTCTGGCAGTTTCTCGTGGAGGCCGCGACACTGACACTGCTGGGAGGCGCGATCGGCGTCGTGATCGGACTCACCGCGGGTGAGATCCTCAAGGGGGTGCTGGGGTTCACGACGGGGGTGCCGGTGTGGAGCGCGGTAGTCGCATCCGGCGTCTCGGTGGGAATCGGCCTCGCCTTCGGCTTATTGCCGGCGAATCGCGCCGCACGGCTAGATCCGGTGGAGGCTCTGAGATATGAATGACGTGGGAGTCGATGGAGGTGATGCAGGGGAGATGACGGGAAGCCATGCGAGAATGTGACCTTCTAGCCGTGGCGCCACATCCGGACGACGCCGAGCTCACGTGTGGCGGGACACTGATCAAGGCGGCGCAGCAAGGACATCGGACTGCGATCGTCGATCTAACGGGGGGAGAAACGGCGACGCGCGGCAGTCCCGAGCTGCGGGCGAAGGAGGCCGCGGAGGCGGCCGCAGTGTTGAACCTGTCGCACCGGATCAATGCGGGTCTCTCCGACGCCCACCTTCACAATACGGACGATGCGCGGCGGACCCTGGTCGCCCTCATCCGGGAGCTCAAGCCTCGCACCGTGATCGCCCCGTTCCCCGTCGGCCGGCACCCCGACCACCGGGCGGCGTCCGAGCTGTGCCGCGACGCCTGTTTCCTCGCGGGTCTGGCCAACTATGACGCACCCGGCGGGCCGCACCGCCCGCGGAAGATCCTCTACGCTCTGGCGTACCGCGAAGACGCCGTGAAGCCCACTTTCGTGGTCGATATCAGTGAGGAGTTCGAGACCAAGCTCAGGGCGATCCGCTGCTACTCCTCGCAATTCGACGGAGCTAAGGCGGCGGGGGAGATCTTTCCCACAGGGCAGGACCTCTACGACCTGGTGCGTACCCAGAACGCCCACTACGGCAGTCTCATCCGGCGGCCCTACGGGGAGCCCTACGTGACGGACGAGACGGTGAGCATCGATGATGTGGTAGCGATGGGGGTGGAGTCGATGTAGAGGGCACAGGGAGCTGGGCGCTGTGTGTGGACCGCCTGGTGCCGCCAGCGCCTTCCCACCGGCGGCTCGCACCTCATAGCTTACGGTGTGACGCGACCAGGCACACATGGATACCCACAACATCACATACCTCGATAACGCTGCGACCACGCGCATCCGTCCCGAGGTGCTGGAGGCGATGGAGCCGGTCCTCGGGGAGACCTTCGGCAACCCGAGCTCGGCACATCGTCTCGGGCAGGCGGCGCGTGCGGCGGTGGAGCGGGCACGGCGTAGGATCGCCGAGGCACTGGAGGTGGAACCGCGAGCAGTGTTGTTCACGTCGGGCGGCACCGAGGCGGACAACCTGGCGGTGCTGGGAGCGGCGCTCGCGGCGCGAGCCACCGGCGGGCCGTTCGCCGTGGCCGTCAGCTCGATCGAGCACAAGGCGGTGTTGGGCGCCGCGCACGCCGTGGCGGCACTGGGTGGGGTCGAGGTGCCGATTCCCGTTGACTCCGCGGGCCGTGTGGCGATGGATGCGCTGGACGAGGCCCTTGCGAGCCCGATCGCGGTGGTGAGCGTGATGTGGGTGAACAACGAGGTCGGGGTGACCCAGGACATCGAGGCCGTGGCCAAGCGGTGCGCCGCGAGCAAGGTCGTGTTCCACACCGACGCGGTTCAGGCGCTCGGCAAGATCCCCTGCACGATCGGAGCGTTACCGATCCCGCTGCTATCCATCTCGGGACACAAGATCGGGGCACCCAAAGGAGTCGGGGCGCTCATCTGTCGCGATCACACGGTGGTTCATCCTCTGATACACGGTGGTGGCCAGCAGGAAGGACTCCGTCCGGGAACGGAAAACGTCGCCGGTGCGATCGGTCTCGCCAAGGCTGTCGAGCTGGCCGTCGAGGAAACCGACGCGGTCGCCGCACACACGGCGTCCCTGCGCGACGCGCTCGAGCACCGCGTGCGGGAGTCGCTGCCCGACGCCGTGATCAACGGAGTGAACGGCCCCAGGGCTCCGCACATAAGCAACATCTCGTTTCCGGGAACCGACAGCGATTCGTTGATCGTCCAGCTCGATCTGGCGGGAATCGCCTGCGCGTCGGGCTCGGCGTGTACCACGGGCTCGATCGAGCCCTCGCACGTGCTCACCGCTATGGGAGTCCCTCCCGACCTGGCCGTGGGATCGCTCCGTTTCTCCTTCGGCAAGGACAACACGGGCGCGGATGTGGATCGTGTCGCACGGGTGCTGCCGGGGATAGTGGAGAAGGTGCGGAGTCTCACATCCTCGCTCAGGCGGTGAGCGGTGAGCCGCGACCGAGTATTGGTGGCGATGTCGGGCGGGGTGGATTCCTCGCTCGCGGCTGCGATGCTCGTCGAGGAAGGCTACGACGTCATCGGCGCCACGATGAAGCTCTTCTGCTACGGGGACGACGTGCCCGACCGTCCATGTTGCTCGCTCGACTCGATCACCGACGCGAGGCTCGTCGCCAGCCGGCTCGGCATCCCGCACTACGTGTTCAACCTGGAGGACAGGTTCCGAACGGATGTCGTGAGGAATTTCGTGGAGGAGTACGCACGCGGCCGAACTCCGATTCCGTGCGTGCGCTGCAATACGTTCACCAAGTTCCAGGATCTCTTGGCACACGCGGATGCACTGGAATGCGACTATGTGGCGACGGGCCACTACGCTGTGACCAGAGACGGTGCGCTGTTGAGGGGCAAGGATCGCGACAAGGACCAGACCTATTTCTTGTGGGGCATAAGTCGCGAGGTCGTACCCCGCATGCTCACGCCGGTGGGAGAGTTGTCCAAGAGGGAGACGCGGGCTCGTGCGGCTGATCTGGAGCTGGTGACCGCCTACAAGCCGGAGTCGGTCGAGATCTGCTTCGTGCCGGACGGGGATTATGCTGCGGTTCTGGAGCGACATCTGCCGGCCGGCGCCCCGGCCCTGGCGCCCGGCCCCATCAAGCTCACTAGCGGCGAAGTGATCGGACAGCACAACGGCTACGCCCGGTACACGATCGGCCAGCGGCGCGGTGTTCCGGGAGGGTTTTCCCAGCCGATGTTCGTGGTCGGGATCGATCCGACTGAGCGGACCGTGGTGGTGGGGCCGACAGAAGCGCTTTACGGGAGCAGCGTCGAGCTCGACGAGATGAACTGGCTCACCGATCCCCTTCGGCCCGGCGATGCCTGTGAGGTGCAGATCCGCTACCGCACGAGACCGGTGGTGGGACGCGTGGTAGAGGCGCATGAGGGAGCTTCCGGCCGCCTGGTACTCGAGCTGGAAAGGCCCGTCCGCGCGATCACACCCGGGCAGTCGGGGGCGCTGTATCAGGGAGACCGGCTGCTCGGTGGAGGGGTCATCGCGTGACGCGGACCACCGGAGGGAGCCACCGCCACGAGAGAGTTAGCTTCGAGGGCCACGCGGGAATGCTGTCCGGCAACCTCCAGATTCCAGGCGAGGACGTCAAGGGCGGCGTGGTTCTGTCCCACTGCTTCACGTGCAGCAAGTCCCTCAAGACAACCCGCAGCCTCAGCACGGGTATCGAGGACGGGGGGTACGCCGTGCTGCGCTACGACTTCACAGGCCTGGGCGAGAGCGCGGGTGATTTCGCCGACACGAACGTCACCACCAACGTGGCGGACATCGTGGCCGCAGCCAGCTACCTTGAGAGACGGGGTCTCAGGCCGTGCGCCCTCGTCGGTCACTCGCTTGGCGGGGCCGCCACCCTGCTCGCGGCACCCGCCCTTCCCTCTGTGCCCGCTGTCGCCGCCATCGCGGCCCCGTTCACACCGCAGCACGTTCGCCGCCTGTTCTCGGAGGCCGACGTGGAACGAGCGCTTTCTGAGGGCAGGATCGGCGTCCGGATCGCCGGGCGCCGGTTCGAGATCTCGGCGGAGTTCTTCCGCGACCTGGAGCGACACTGCACGCCTGATCGGATCGCGGAGCTGGGACGCCCTCTGCTGGTCATTCACGGGACCAGCGACGCTATTGTCGGGATAGCAGAGGGCGAGCGAATCTTCGACGCCGCCAAGCAGCCCCGCTGGTTCGCCGCGATACCGGGGGCCGACCACCTGTTCGTCCAGGAGAGACATGCGCGGCAGGTGTCTCGCGCAATCGTCAACTTTCTGGACACGGTGCTCGACAGGGGTCCCTGACTCGAGGGAGTTCGCGAAACCACCGCCGGGGTATCGGCGTACGGGAGCCACAGTATGAGCGGATTCATCGCTCGGTTGTTCATCACGGCCTTCGGACTGTGGATGGCCGACGCGGTCCTGTCGGGCGTATGGTTCGACGGAGTCGTGGCGCTCTGGATCGCCGCTTTACTCCTCGGCTTGGTGAACGCGTTCGTGCGCCCTTTGATCGTCGTCCTGACGCTACCCATCACTCTGATGACTCTCGGGCTGTTTCTCTTCGTGATAAACGGGGCGATGCTGCTGGTAGTGGCGTGGCTCATGCCGTCCTTCCATGTTGACGGCCTTGGCTGGGCTATTCTGGCCTCCGTCATCGTGGGTATCACGGGTTGGCTCGCCAACGCCTTCGTGGGCGAAAAGGGAAAGGTCCAGGTGTGGACGGTGACGCGCCGCGGCGGGCGGTAGGACTTGGGGCCGGGCGATCAGTCGCCGAGCACGACCCCGACGACCTCCCTGGTACGCCGGCGGTTGTCGAGATTGATGACCACGATCTGCTGCCAGGTTCCGAGCTGGAGTTCTCCTTCGATCACGGGAATCGCCAGGCTCGTCTTGAGAAGGGCCGAACGGACGTGGGAGAAGCCGTTACCGTCGCCCCAGCGTCGGTTGTGCTCGTAGTCGATGTCCGTCGGCGCCACGAGATCGAGCGCGCGACGCAAGTCCGCCAGAGCTCCGCTCTCGTACTCTATCGTGGTGATGGCCCCCGTCGATCCGGTGAGCTGAACCACCGCCATCCCGCACCGAACTCCGGAATCGGACACAAGTTTCTGGATCTCGCGTGTGATGTTCTGGTGTCCGAACTCTCGCGCGAGCGTGAAAGACCAGCGGCGCTCACGGCCCATAACACCTCCTGCTGCATTATCATACGCCGAACGCTGAAAGCTCGTACCGGCCGCCTCGCCGCGTCAATCTTGACGGGGGCTCCCAACTCGCAGACCTTGTGTCACAACCCCCAGGGAGCACAAGTCATGGAAACGGAGAGCGTACAGGCCGCGGCGAGCCCCGTTCCCGAGAAGCGAGCCGTGATCCCACCGGCCGTGCTCGCTGCCCGGATGCAGCGGTACTCACTCTACATGATGGTGATCGCGTTCTTGATCATTCTGGTGAACGTCGGTTCCCTAAAGCTTGAAACGATCCTATGGTTCGCGTCAGGGTTGGCCGCCGGATTCGCGATCATGTGCGCCATCTCGGTCACGATCCTGAACGCGATCGCGTGGAACTTCGATCGATTGAAGGAAGAGCTGAGGGGCGGCCGCCAATCCACTGACTTGCGGTGAATCGCTGCGGCTTCCTGATCCTTCTGCTCCTCGCTGGGGGAGCCCCCGCCTGTGGCCCCGCCCCACCGTCCACCGATCCCATATTCATCGACGGACGGGCCGTCGCAGCGGCCGGGGACACTCTGCTCGCGTTCACGAGGGCCGAGCTCAGAGGCATAGTCCTACTCGACCGGAGGACCGGCGTGCTCGACACGATTGCCCTGGAGTCGATCGAGAACGCTCACCACATCCAATACATGGACGGCCGGTGGTATGTCTCGGACGTCGAGAACGGGCGACCGGCGCTACTTCAGATCGCCTCCGATGGAACGCTGGAGAGCCGCGTCTCGCTGGACACTCTGGACGCGGCGCCACATCAGTTCGCCGTACTCCCTGACGGACGAGTCGTGTTCGAGGCCGCCTCGGGCGAGCTGCGGGCCCTCGCTGACAGCACGGTGACGACGTTCGCCATAGTCGAACGGAGCAGTCGCTCGGGGCTGCTCGTCGGCACCAGGGGAGGTGTGCTGCACGCCGTACACGGTCATTCCATCACCTTCTACAACGCTCAAGGCAACATCCGCTGGAGACTCCGGTGGCCCTGGAAGGATGAGGCGTTCGTGTCGGACATCGCCGTGGATGCGCGAGAGAGAATCTACTTGCTCGCCGGAGAGGAAGGTCGCGACGGGTTCGTCGTCTTCAACCTGTCCCCTACGAACGGTGAAGTGGTGGACTGGTCTGAGTTCGCACCCAATGCGACTTTTGTCGTCACGAGGCTGGGAAGGGTCGAGCCGGACAGCGCGGGCGCCTGGCTGGAGGGATAGCCGACGGCCCCCGTGGGACTTCCACAGCCTCTCTAGTAGCTCAATCCCGCCGCGTCGGCGAACTTCTTTAGCAGCGCCTCTTGCTCGGGAGTGAGCGAGCGCGGGATCTTGACCTCCACTTCCACAAGCTGATCTCCCCGCCGCCCATTTCGCTCGATCCCCTGACCCTTGATGCGGAACTTCTGGGAAGGTTGGGTGCCCGGCGGGATGCGCAAGACGACGCGGCGCCCTCCGATAGTGCGGACCTTCACCTTTGTCCCCAAGGCGGCCTGCGCCAAGTTGAGAGGTATGGTGCAGAGCACGTCGAGCCCTTCGCGCCGGAAGAAGCGGTCGGGTTGCACCTGAAACGTCACGAACAAATCACCCGGCTGCCCGCCAGTGGGATGCCGCTGCCCCCGCCCCTTGAGCCGCACGCGGTGACCGCTGTCCGTCCCGGGAGGGACGCTCACGAGAACCCGTTTGTTGACCGATACCTCGCCCTGCCCCGCACACTTCGGACACTGTTCGCTCGCAACCCGGCCGCGGCCGCGGCATGCCGGACAGGGCCGATTGACGGCGAAGCTGCCCTGGCCGAAACTCACCGTGCCGCGACCACCGCACTCTACGCACGTACTCACCCGCGCCCCCGGTGCCGCCCCCGAACCGCCGCACGTCGGACACGCCTCGGTGACACCAACCGTGACCGGTACCTTCCCGCCCAACGCCGCGACGCGGAAGGGGATCTCAACGACGACCTCTATCGGCTCCACCTGGGCCGCCTTCTTGCCGCGCCCAAAGATCGACGAGAAGAGATCACCCAACCCACCGAGGCCGGAGAGGCCGCCGAAGTCGAGATCTTCCACGCGGAATCCGCCGGGCCGCCCCGCGCCAGCGCCCGGAGCGCGCCCGAACGCCCCGAACCTGCGCACGGCGTCATACTTCTTTCGCTTCTCGGCGTCGCTCAGAACCGAGTGGGCTTCGGAGATCTCCTTGAAGTGTTCGGCAGCCGCCGCATCGCCGGGATTGGCGTCAGGGTGGTATCGCTTCGCCAGGCGCCTATAGGCCTTCTTGACCTCGTCCTGCGAGGCGTTCTGCGGAATCCCCAGAATCTGGTAGTAGTCCTTCCCCGCCGGCACGTCTCACGCCTCCGAGTCGGCCCCGTCCCCCTGCGGTGGCGCCACGAACACCCGTACGCGGGCCGGCCTCACGAGAACGGTTCCTATTCGGTAGCCCGGCTGCAATACCGACGCGATCAGGCCCTCTTGCTCCGGCTCGGTCGCGGGCTCCGCGCCCATGGCCTCATGGTGGTTGGGATCGAAACGCTCCCCCTCCGCTCCGATCCGCACCAGACCAGAGTTCTCGAGCTCTTTGAGCAGCTTGCGCTCTACTAGCTCGACGCCGCCAATCAGGTCTTCAGCCCGAGCACTGGCAACGTCAACATCGAGCACCCGGCCCAGATCATCCAGCGCCTCGAGCACCGTTTCCACGAGCTCGGCCCGCACACGCGCGCGCATCTCGCTCCGCTCCCTAAGGACCCGTTTGCGGTAGTTGTCGTACTCCGCCGCGAGGCGCAGATGCTTGTCGCGCAACTCCTCCAGCTCTGCGCGCAACTCCTCCGACTCAGCTGCCGCCTCGGGGAACGCTGGTGGGACGGCCTCGGCGCTGGGAGCCCCGGCCTCGGCCTGGGCATCGGCGACCGGCGGCTCGGAGGCCTCCGGCGCCTCGGGGGTATTCGCGGGTTCGGGCGGTTTCTTCTTCGTCATATCGATGCATACGGCTCGTGAGACAACGCCGTTTCAGCTCGGCGCACCCAATATACCAAGAAGCGCCCCTCCTTCTCCCGGGAGGCTCAGCCACTCAGCTATTTGCTCAGCATTCTGAGGAGGTCGAGGGCCGCCTGGGCACTGCGCTGCCTGACGCGCTCCCTTCCACCCGGGAAGCGGCGCTGGAGCACTCTGGTGCGCCCGTCCGCCAGGGCGGCGAGCCACACCGTCCCCACGGGGTTCTCGGGCGTACCTCCCGTCGGACCCGCAATTCCGGTCACCGCGATCCCCGCCTCCGTGCCGAACCTCTCGACCACCCCCCGGACCATCTGAGCGGCCACCGACTCGCTAACCGCTCCATGTCGTGCGATGGCTTCGGGGTCCACCCCGAGGTCGCGGACCTTGGACTCGTTCGAGTAGCACACGACGCCGCCCTGGAACGTGTCCGATGCGCCCGGCACGGCCGTAAGCCGCGCTGCGACCACTCCACCGGTACAGGACTCCGCCACCGACAACAACCAACCACGCGCTCGGAGCTCACTCAGCACCACGCCCGCGAGATCGTCGTCATCCTCTCCGTAGCAGCGGTCGCCCAGCGCCGGCATGAGCACACCGGCGGCACGCTCGAGCTCCTGGTCCGCCCGTGTCGCGGGCAGATCCCAGGCCGTGAGGCGCAGGTCCACTCCGCTCGGGCCGGGCAGGAACGCCAGGGTCACGGGGTCGAGGTCCCGGGTCAGTGAGGCCAGGCGGGATGCCAGGGCCGATTCGGTGATCCCCGTCGTGCGAAGTGTCCTGGAGCGGATTACGCTCGTGCTGCCGATCCTTTCGGCCAGCTTAGGCAGGAGCGCCTCCTCCAGAATGCCGTGCATCTCATGCGGGACGCCCGGCAGGAGAACCGTCGTACCGCGCCGTCCCTCCAGCCACAGTCCGGGAGCCAGTCCTCTCGGGTTCCGGAGCACCGTCGCTCCGCGCGGTATTTCCGCCTGCGACCGGTTACTCGGCGGGAAGTCTCCGCGGCCGAGGGCCGCGAAGCGCCGTTCCAGGTCGGCCAGGTAGGTCTCATCGAGCTCCAGAGGTGCGTCGAAGAGCTCCGCCACCGCCCTCTTGGTGACGTCGTCGTGGGTCGGGCCGAGACCGCCCGTGACGATCACGAACCGGGTGCGGCGCAGCGCTTCGTCAACGGTCTGCCGGATCGCGCCGGCATCGTCGCCGACCGTGCATCTCCTTACGACGCGCGCCCCGGCCGAGGCCAGGGCGCGAGAGAGTTTGGCGGAGTTGGTGTCCAAAGTCAGACCGAGGAGCAGCTCGGTTCCGACAGTTACTATTTCAAGGTCCATCGCCGGTGGCGGCGTCGGTCGCCAGCGGACCCCGGAAGAGTCCCCAGTTGCGGTACAGGTAGATGAGAAGCGACCCGAGGGTGAGGAGCACTGCGGCGCCGAGCGTTATCGCCACCACGATGCCGTGGAACTCGTTCCACAGGCGACCCAGCCATCCCGCTTCCCAGCCAAATGCCAGTCGCATATCGCGCCAAGCGAACCAGGCGATGGTCGCCCCAATGAACACGTCCTGGACGATGGTTTTCGCTTTTCCGGCGCCCGCGGCTGCGATCACGACGCCTCGCCGTTTCGCGGCGTGGCGGAACACCGTCATGAAGATCTCCCGGCCTATGAGGAGAACCGCGACCCACAGGGGGAGGTTGCCCCACCACGGGATCTCGTACTGCGCCATGGGATAGCGGGTGATCCAGTAGATGGGAATGAGGGTGGCGACGAGCAGCAGCTTGTCCGCGAGTGGGTCCAGCATCTTTCCGAGATCGGTGATCTGGTCTCTCTCCCGAGCCAGGCGGCCATCGTAAATGTCGCTGATCGCGGCTGCTAGAAAGACGAAGAACGCGACCAACTTGGGAACGTAGCCGTTGATGAAGGGCAGGAGTGCGATTACGGGGGAGAGCGCGATCCTGGCTACCGTAAGGATATTGGGCAGGGTCCAGATCATGCCCGGCTCTCAGCTGAGGGTCTTGAGTACCAGTTTCGCGACCGCCCGTAGTGTGTCGAACACGCCCTCGCCGGTGATGGCAACCGACTCGAAGTACTGCGCACGTTCGATCCAGGTACCGTCGACCTGTTCTACCAGCATCTCTCCTTCGTGCGTGGGATCGGGCGTGGGTTTCTGCCGCTCGGGGGCCTCCAGCGGCCAGCCGGGATTGAGCTGAGCCTGAAGATCCTTGATCGGCGCGGCATTCGGAAGGTCGCGTTTGTTGTATTGTATGACGAAGGGGATCTTAGTCAGGTCGTAGCCGTACTCGGCCATGTTGTCATAGAGATTCTGCATGGACTCGATGTTCGCTTCCATGCGCTCGATTTGGCTATCGGCAACGAACACCACCCCGTCCACGCCCTTCAGGATCAGCTTGCGCGACGCGTTGTAGTACACCTGTCCGGGCACCGTATACAGGTGGAACCGGGTTTTGAATCCCTTGATGGTGCCGAGATCCACCGGCAGGAAGTCGAAGAACAGCGTTCGCTCTGTCTCGGTCGCCAGTGACACCATCTTTCCGCGCGTGTCGGGCGAGACCTTCCCGTACACGTGCTCGAGATTGGTCGTCTTACCGCCCAAGCCGGGACCGTAGTATACCAACTTGCAGTTGATCTCTTTGGAGGCGTAGTTGATCATCGACATGATCGACCCACCTCCCCGTTAGTCGCCGAACAGTTTGTCGATTTCATCTTCTGCACCTTCGAGCAGGCTGGCCTTCTTCTCTCCCGCCTCGCCTGACGCAGCGCGTCGGAACATCTCGTCGAACAACTTGCCGAGGTCGCTCACCGTCTGTTTCACCCGCAGTCTCACCATTCCCACCGTCGTCCTCTGATCGAACAGCACGACCAGAATGACCCGTCGCGCGACGTCCGCCAGGTACATCGACTCTTTTTCGCCCTGATGGAAGAGCGATGCGAACTCCGGTTCGCCGATCATCTTCGCCAATTGATCGTTGGCGCTGAAGTCCGCTGCGGTAAGTGACGCGAACGCGGTCGGATCGAAGGAGAGCTGCTCTCCCGCGTTGGCGAGCAGCTGTCCGGTGCGATCGACGAGCATCGCCACCCTGGAGTTGGACTCCTTCAGCAGCGAGTTCAGGTGCTCTGTGATCTTGTGGTAGTCGGCTTCGTCGAGCGACCAGGTACCGGCAGAAGTTTCCATCGGCTCCTCGCCCTACCCGAGTTTCGCTTCCATTCGCCGCGCCATCCGCTCCGCTCGCCGGCGCAACACCGCGTGACGCTCCCAGCTCAAGTAGTCACGCAGCAGCCGCACCGAATCCACGCTGGGATGCCCGCCGAGGTAACTCAACGCGGATAGGCGGCGCAAGGGGGACGGACTGAACAGATCGGCCCGATACTTTCCCATGGACCTCTGGGAGAACAGGGTGCCCAGAGCGGCGCCCATGCCGAAGCCGATCAGGGCGGCCTTGCCCCTGGGGCCCATCACCGCTCCATCTCCCGCCGCGCGGCAAGCGCTTGCGCTATGGTGCCACTGTCGGCGTACTCCAGATCCCCTCCCACCGGCAACCCCAGGGCGATGCGAGTCACCTTGACTCCCGCCTGCTCTACAACCGACCTCAGGTACGTAGCCGTAACCTCCCCCTCCATCGATGCATTAGTCGCCACGATCACCTCTTGTACGCCCGATCCGTTCTGGAGTCGCGCCTCGAGGCCAGCTATGCGCAAGTCTTCGGGTCCGACACCGTCGAGGGGGGAAAGGGATCCACCCAACACATGGTACAACCCGCGGTACTCACCCGACCGCTCGATCGCGCCGATGTCCGACGCTTCCTCCACCACGCAGATCACGTGCGGGTCGCGCCGGGGATCGCTGCATATCTCGCATGGATCCGCCTCAGACAGGTTTCCGCAGCGCGAGCACGCACTCACTCGCTCAGCGACCGCAGTGATGGCGTCTGTCAGTCGCCGCAAACTCGCCGGCGGCTGTTTCAGGAGGAAATATGCCAGTCGTGTGGCCGTCTTCCGCCCGATCCCCGGAAGCTTGGCCAGCTCGTCGATCAGTTCGCTGATGGCCGCCACGCCCTACAACGGCGGCTGGAACGGCAGCGGCATCCCACCCGTGAGCTTCTTCAGCTCACCTCGGTACAGCTCCTCGGCCTTCCGCTGTGCGTCCGCAACGGCAGCCTGGATGAGATCCTCCAGCATCTCAGTGTCGCCATCAGCGACGACGGCAGGATCGATTCGCACCGAGCGGAGGCGACCCCGTCCGTCGGCTTCTGCGGTCACCATGCCACCGCCCGCGGAACCCGTCACCGATTGCCGGGCGAGTTCGGTCTGCATCTGCGAGATACGCCCCTGCATTTGCTGGCCGAGCTGTATCAACTGTGAGAGATCCGCCATACAGTGAAAACCCGCACGCCGTGGAAATTACCCGCAGCGGTGCAAGCTATGCGGGACGACTAGGCACCGCAAGTAACGCGTGTTCGAACGATCGCTCACTCCAGGAGCTCGAGATCCAACGCATCCGCGAGAGCGTCGAGGGCCGGATCTTGCGAGCGGTACTGCCGCAGCCGCTCCTCGCGGTCGGCCTCTTCGGAAAGCCGTCCCGGCGGCGGCTCCTCAGGCGAGTTGGGCGCCGGGCGGCAGGCCACTTTTACCGGCTGCTGAAAGACAGCCCCTATGGCCTCCGCAATCACTTCCCGACCTCGCTCCAGACCGTCCAGGTGGATGTCGCCCTCGGTAACCTCGAGGACGACCTCGCTACCCTTTACCGCGACCGGCCGGGCATGGACCAGCGCCTCGCGGATCATCCGGCTTCTGCGGCCGATCCTCTCTTCCACCTCGCTCCAGCGCCGGGCCAATGCAGCGAGATCGAGCGGCCCCGGGGAGCCGGATCTAGACCGCGGACCCCCTCCAGACGCACCCGGGCGAGCGCCGACGCTGCGGGCGGCTCGGCTTGGGCCCCCGCCGCCCCGCGCGGCACCACTGGGCTCGCCGGACGGGTCACCCCTTCCGAGAGCGCTCAGCACTTCGGCGAGATCGACCGTCCTGTCGAGTAGCGTCCACTGGAGCAGCAGCGCCTCCGCATGGAGGCGAGCGTTGGGGCTGCGCCGTATGACGCTCTCGGTTTCTCCCAGGAGACGCAGCATCCTCACGAGATCGCCCTCGGTGAACTGTGGGGCGAGCCGCACGATCTCTGCGCGCAGCGTCTCGGTCAATCCGCCGGCCTCTCCGCCCACCACAACCAGGAGCAGAGCACGAAGTATCTCTCCTAGGCCGTTCACGAACTCGACGAGATCGGCGCCACTCTCCACCAATCGTGCCACGATCGGGAAGATCGCGGCCGTCTCCCTTCGCGCGACCGCCTCGAGCAACTCGGCGTAGATCTCGTCGTCGATCAGGCCCAGCGCGCGGCGGACACGCTGGGCCGTCACCGGACCCTCATCGAACGCCAGTGCCTGGTCGAGCAGCGAGAGGGCGTCCCGCAGGGCGCCGTTCGCCACCTGCGAAATCAGGAGGAGCGCATCGTCCTCAACGCTGATCGACTCGCTCGCTACCACCTCCCGCAGCCTCGCGACGATGGCCCGGGGGCCGATGCGACGAAAATCGAAGCGCTGCAGCCGACTGAGTACGGGCGCCGCCGTGTTGGCGATCTTTTGAGGCTCGGTCGTGGCGAACACGAATACCACTCTCGGAGGAGGCTCCTCGAGAATCTTGAGCAACGCGTTCCACGCCTCCCGAGTGAGCATGTGAGCCTCGTCCACGATGTACACCTTGAAGCGCTCGGGCCCACTGGCGGCGTACATCGCGCGCTCTCTGAGCTCGCGGGCGTCGTCAACGCCGCGGTTGCTCGCTGCGTCGATTTCCACGACATCCAGATTGGCGGCGCCGGACCAGATCCGGACGCATGAGTCACAGGAGCCGCAGGGCTCCCCACCCGGCTCGCGCCGCTCGCAGTTAAGCGCCATGGCGAGGATGCGAGCGGCCGTGGTCTTTCCCACACCCCGAGGGCCCGTCAGCAGGTACGCATGGGCAACGCGACCCTGAGCGACGGCTCCGGTGAGCCCCGCCGCGACGTGATCTT
>JBHIEQ010000008.1:0-20231 GCA_046760725.1 Gemmatimonadales bacterium | reverse complement strand
CCGGTACGGCGCCGACTCCCAAAGCGGTTCCCGCGCCGCAGCCGCAGGCATTTCCCGAGCTGGGGCAGGTGCTTGCGATCTCTAGCGGCAAGGGGGGCGTGGGCAAGTCAACGGTCGCCGCCAACCTGGCCTGCGAGCTGGCACGCTCCGGCAAGCGGGTCGCGTTGATGGATGCGGACGTGTACGGTCCCAACATCCCGCGACTGTTCGGCGTTAACGAGAAGCCGATGGTGCGCAACGGGATGATCGTTCCACTCGAGCGCTATGGTGTGAAGCTCATCTCCTTGGGGCTTCTGGTCGAGCGAGACATGCCCGCTATCTGGCGGGGCCCCATAGTCAACAAGATCATCCAGCAGTTCCTGGCTGACGTCGAGTGGGGGAAGCTCGAATACCTGTTGGTGGATCTTCCACCAGGCACCGGTGACGCGCAACTATCGCTCGCGCAGTCGGTGCGGCTCCGGGGGGCGATCATCGTGACGACGCCACAGGAGATGGCGGCGGGAGATGCACTGCGCGGGGCCAAGATGTTCGAGCGCGTGGGTGTACCGGTGCTGGGCGTCGTCGAGAACATGAGCTACTTCGTCTGCCCACACTGCGGCGAGAAGAGCGATGTGTTCCTGGAGGGCGGCGGGTCCCGGCTCGCCGACGAGCTCGGCGTCCCCCTCCTCGGACAGATACCGCTCCAGGCCGGTATGACCGGCATGGCCGACGAAGGCAATCCGATCGTGATCAGCGATCCGGGCTCGCCGGCGGGACAGGCGCTCGGGGCGATCACGCGGGAGCTTGTGGCGAAGGCGGGCGGAAAGAGCGTTTCGCTGCCGATCGTCTCAAGCTAGCAGTTGACCCCGATCGTCACATTCCTCTCCGACTTCGGCACTCGCGACAGCTACGTCGCCGAGACCAAAGCGGCGGTACTCGCGGTCGCGCCCGAGGTCACGATCGTGGACCTCTCGCACGAAGTTGAGCCCGGAAACATCGCAGCCGCACAATACCTCCTGGCGCGTAGCTGGCACCGCTTTCCCAAGAGAACCGTGCATCTCGCCGTAGTGGATCCCGGTGTGGGAGGAGAGCGCCGCGCGATCGCTGCGCGGTCCAGCGGTCATTGTTTCGTGGCGCCCGACAACGGTTTGCTGACGCCGATCCTCGACGGAGCCGCCGTCGTGGAACTGGTGGTTCCCGCCCGGGCAGCCCCCACGTTTCACGGGCGCGACGTGTTCGGGCCGGCCGCTGCATGGCTCGCCCGGGGCCGAGCGCTCGAGGAGCTGGGCGAGGGGGTCTCAGACCCCCGTCGTTCGCAGCGTACAGCGCACAGCGTGGAGCGTGGTGAGGTGATCGGAGAGGTCGTCTACATAGACCGCTTCGGCACCCTGATCACCAACATCCCCAACGAGGCGGCAGTCGCAGCGGCCGAGGCGACGGTCGGCGGAGAGCACCGCGCGAGGTGGGGCCGCACGTTCGGGGACGTTGAGAAGGGCCGGCTGGTAACGTTTGCGGGCTCCGGCGGAACGGTGGAGATAGCTTGCCGGGACGGATCAGCGGCCGCACTGACCGGCAAGGGAGTGGGTACCGAGGTGCGGCTCAGATTAAGCAGTTGAGAGGGCGTGCTGAACAGGCCGAAGTTCGGCTGGTGCGGCTCTCTCTACTCGACCCACACGACTTTGATGTCCCCGAACGCGGTGGCGATGCTGAGCATCAGGCGGCTGTCAGCCCCCTCGTAGTTCTCCGACACGAGGCGGTTGTTCTGCCGCACCATTCCCGGTGCCTCGATGCTGGCGACGAAACGGTCCACCTCGATCTCCACTCCAAGATCGGGGGGGAATCGGAGAACCAGCGCACCGATTCCCAGCTTGACTTCCGCACTGGTGGACTCGCCCGCCATCCAGTCGCCCGTGAAGTCGAGGGTCACGTCGCCCACCCCGCCCTTGAGTTCGATACTCTGGCAACGCGCGTTGCCCAGACCGGTGACCCTCAGCTCTGCCGCCCCGGCCTTCACGGACAATTCGGAACACCGGATCTGATTGGGTGCGTCGAATGCCACTGAGCTCTCGCCCGCACTGCTCACGAGCTCCAGTCTCCAAAGCGAGATCCCTCCGAGCTGTATGTTCGCGCCGGCCATCCCGAGCTCGAAGACGAGAGACGCCGGAACGTCGGGTGAGACCGCGAGGTCAAGCTCTTGCAGAGAGGCCCCGTCGCGGCTCAGTCCGCGGGTCGCGCGGCGGGCGTCGATTCCGATCTCCAGGTGTTGCGCGTGGGCATCATACGTGTGGATCGGTCGGAAGCGGGTCTCGTCGAACACGAGCCTCGTGCCGTAGAGCATTCCCTCCGCGGCAGGCCCCGCCCGGAGATGGCCGCCCCCGAACTTGACCGTGGCACTGAGAGCGTCCTCCTCCGCTGCCATGCGTGCCGCGGCGAGGGTGCGGAGCGACGGTGGCTGCCGGTCTCGAGTATCTCCGCACGCCACGGCGGCCGCCGCCACGGCGGCGATCAAGAGCGGGGGCTCCCGCGCGATCATTCGGTGCCGCGCGACCTCGCGGACCTCTCGGCGATGGCAGGCGAACCCGCGGAGGGCCAGTAGTGCTCGTCGCTAAGGGCACGGTCCAGCCGCCGGACTATCGTGCCGCGCAGGCCTCCGCGAGTGAGAATCGTGGCCCCGAACCCCGCAGTCGCGATAAACCAGGTGATCAGTGCCGCGAACACGAGGGCGAGGTCGCCCAGTACCGGCACCCATCCGAGCAGCACCGCGGGAAGCCAGACGGCCAAGAGCCCAGCAAGGCCATACGCTATGTAGCGCAACGCCACCCAGCTCCCCGCCTGGGCCGTGGCGGTGCCCGACTTGCGTCTCACGTAGATCTCGCCCACGGTGCGCGCCATTGCCACGTATCCGCCGGCGATGGCGAGCGCCAAGGCCACGACGAAAGCGGCCGCCGCAAAGGGAATGAGCAGAATGCCCACCACGGTGAGCGCAAGACCGACGAGCATCATGCCGAACACGGGCACTACGAGCGGTTGGGCGAAGAGCCCCGTCAGGAACGAACGCCAGAACCGGTGCCACACAGTATCGGCCACCGCCTCTAACTGCCGTGGTGCGAAGAACAACATTCCGAACCCCATGAGCGCCAGGCCGAAGAACGTGGCGAGGAGCTGCATTGCGTTCCCGAGCATGTCGCCCCACGCCGAGCCGCTCGCCCTCGGCTGGACTCTGACCGGCATCACCTCCTCACCCCGACCGACCTCGCTCCCGAGTTCCTGGTCGAGTTCCCTCGTGGCTTCCTCCAAACCGCGGGCGCTCAGCTCCAAAGCTTGGGCTGCTATCTCGGCGGCACGCGCCGCCACTTCCTGCGCTGCGGCCTCCATTCTCTGGGAGGCTTCCCCCTCTGCCAAGGTCTGGTCGGCCCGTGGCGCACGGACAGCCGCCCTCCCCTGCGGCAGCTCCGGCACGTCGGGTATCGGCGGGATCGGCGCCACCGGCAGCTCGGCCGCACGCTCGCGCGGCACCGGCGCCTCCCGCGCCGCCTGGAGGGGCAGCCTGCCCACGGCGTCCACCACCGCTTCGAATGTCGGCCTGTCACCGACATCGAGCTGTTCGCCTCCCAGCTCCGCCACGGCCGCCAGGAGCGCCCCGGTAGAAAGCTCCGAGGCCCGCCCGACGAGATCCCGCCACGCGCTCTCGAGCGCTCCGCCCGGCCGGTATTGCCCGATTTGGGCCCCGTCAACCAGCACCTCACCCCGTGCAAAGCCGATCGTGAGGCTTCGGCCGTTCGTCAGCTCGAACGTGAGACTCGCGTCGGCTCGGCCGAGCGAGCCCGTGTGCGCTACGACCCTGTCTCCCTGAGCGAACGCAGGAGTCGCCTGCGGCATGAGGAGGGCGCACAAGGCGAGTACGATGAATCCGATCCTAGCGCACGCCATGGCGACCTCCAGGTGCGATAGGTACCGATCGCATGACCAGGTACAGACCGATGGCGCAGCCGAGGAGGAGGGCCATGCCGGCGGCCGCCCACGGGGCTACCTGGCCGGACGGCGTGGCGGTCAGAGTGTGCGACACCGCACTCCAGGCCGCCTCTCCATTGGCGCCGAGCCAGCGCCACGCCGCTGGCCAGCCCTCGTCCCTGATCCAGTCTAGAGCCGAAATACGCCACTCGGGGTGTTGGGCCAGTGCCGTGACGAACGTCACTTGCCACAGGAAGCTACCCGCGGCCATGAGTCCCAGCACGACCCACGGCCAACGTGCCTGGGCGAGCCTCGCCTGGAGCGACCGAATGCGCGGCGGGATCGGACGCCACACACCGAGCAGTACGCGGTCGGCGAAGTCCGGCATCGGCTGGTATCGCGGCAACGCTGCCAGGTAGCGATGGACCAGGGGGTCCTCGTCGGCCGGAGTCGGGCGGCTGGCAGTAAGATCGTTCATTTCGCCATCCCCTACGGAATCACGAGTCGGAGGTTTCATCCCTGAGGGGAGCCAAAGATCCTTTCAGCTCCGCTCGGGCGCGGTGTATGTACGTCTTCACGGTTCCCAGCGGCAGATCGAGGATTTCCGCGATTTCTTCGTAGGGGCGGCCCTCGATGTGTCGCAGGATGATGCAGCTCCTGTATTCGGGTCTGAGGCGTGCGATTGCCCCTTCGATGGCGCTGCCCAACTCGCGCGCTTCCAGCTCTTGTAGAGGCGATTCCGCGGAGTCGCCGATCTGGAGGGCGGTGGCCTCGAGCCTCTCTTGAGTCGTGGCGTCGGGGGCGCCGTTCATCGAGAGCGTGTCCAGCTCCTTCCGTCTCAGCTGATCGATCGCCGCGTTGTTGGCGATCTTGAAGATCCATGACGAAAACTTGAACCGGGGGTCGTAGCGGTCGATCGCGTTCAGAACCTTCACGAACGTCTCCTGCGAGAGGTCCTCGGCCAGCTCGCGGTCGCGGACGATGCGGTATATGAGAGAGAAGACGGGGCGCTCGTAGCGGCGGATCAGCTCTCGGAAAGCCTGGTCGTACCCGTCCCGCGCGAGGACCACCACTTGCTGGTCAGTTGCCTGGGACAGGTCAAGCCGGCTCATCGGGATCTTCGAGCCCTACGCCTTGCCCGGACGGCCGGTTTCAGATTGCACCATTCTTGCGGCCAGTTTAATCGTGCCGGTACGTTTCGCGCCTATGACCCTTGCCCCTCAGGGCCACGAGACAGCGCCGAAAGAAGCCCGGCGAGCATCCGTGCGCGATATGTTCACGGCCATCGCACCGCGGTACGATCTGCTCAATCACCTGTTGAGCTTCAACCTGGACAGGCGCTGGCGTCGCCGCGCGGTCAGCAGGCTGGATCACCTGCGCGCTCCCGCCGGAAGGTACCTCGATCTCTGTGCGGGCACGCTGGATCTGGCGATCGAGCTCAGTCGGCGGCGGGGGTTCACGGGTTACGTTGTGGGTGCGGACTTCGTTGTGCCAATGCTCCGTCTGGGGCGGGGGAAGGCCGCGGGCGTGGAAACGGTGGGGGCCGACGCATTGGAACTTCCGTTCGCGGCGGAGACGTTCGACGGGCTGGTCATAGGTTTCGGTGTCCGCAATCTAGCCGATCCCGCGGCAGGGCTCCGCGAGATGCGCCGCGTGCTGAGGCCCGGCGGGAAGCTCGTGATCCTCGAGTTCGCGACTCCTGCGACCTGGCCCGTGAGACCGCTCTATCTCTGGTACTTCCGGCGCGTCTTGCCATGGATCGGGCGTCTCATATCGCGACACCGTGACGCTTACAGCTACTTGCCGTCGAGCGTCATAGATTTTCCGAGGCCCGAAGAGTTCAGGGAGCTGGTGGAGCGTGCGGGTTTCGTGAACGTCGAGTACGAGTCTCTCACGTTGGGAATTGCGGGCGTGTACGCGGGGCGTAAGGGGCCCGCCGCACGATAGATGAGGTGAATGGTGGCGAACAACCTACGTGAGTTCATCACGGAGATAGAGTCAGCCGGTCAGCTGGTCCGGATCGGGCGGCGTGTCGCCGTGGATCGGGAGATCGCCGAGATCGCGGATCGGTGCATGAAGAGCGACGGGGGCGGTCCGGCATTGTTGTTCGAGCGGCCCGTACTGTTCGATGGCGTGACCAGCGATATACCGGTCGCGATCAATCTCTTCGGCTCCCTAGGCCGTATGGCACTGGCACTGGGGGTCGATGACCTCGAGCAGATAGGCGCGCGCATCGAGGAGTTGGTGCGCTTGAAGGTGCCGGAGGGATGGCGCGAGAAGCTCGCGATGCTGCCCAAGTTGGCCGAGGTGGCGAAGTATCCTCCACGCAGGGTGTCCCGTGGCGCATGTCAGGAGGTCGTGCTGCGCGGGGAAGACATCGATCTCTCGCGGCTTCCGATCATCAAGTGTTGGCCGGGCGACGGCGGTCCCTATGTCACGCTTCCGCAGGTGGTCACGCGCGATGCCAAGACGGGCTCGCGCAACGTCGGTATGTACCGCGTGCAGGTGCTCGAGCGCGATTTGGTGGCCATGCACTGGCAGCGGCACAAGGGCGGCGCGGCGCCTTGGCGGGCGCGGGCGGCGGGGGGGGCAGACGATGCCGGTCGCGATCGTCTTGGGGGGTGATCCTCCTTCGATCTACGCCGCGTCCGCCCCCTTGCCGCCGGGGCTGGACGAGTACGTATTCGCGGGGTTTCTCAGGCGCCGCTCGGTTGCCCTCACCAAGGCCGTGACCAGCGATCTGTTGGTCCCCGCGGAGGCGGATATCGTGATCGAAGGTCACATCGATCCGTCCGAGCCTCTCGTGCTGGAGGGGCCGTTCGGCGATCACACCGGTTTTTACTCGTTGGCCGACTACTATCCGGCTGTGCATGTGACGGCGGTTACTGCGCGAAGTGATGCGATCTACCCGACGACGATCGTCGGGCGCCCGCCGATGGAGGATTTCTATCTGGGTCACGCCACCGAGAGGATCTTCCTGCCTCTCTTGCGCCTCACGGTGCCCGAAATCGTGGATTATCACATGCCGGCCTACGGCATCTTCCACAACCTGGTGTTCGTGAGCATCGACAAGCAGTACCCGGGGCAGGCGTACAAGGTGATGAACGCGTTGTGGGGCATGGGGCTGATGTCTCTGGCCAAGACGATCGTCGTGGTGGACCGGGACGTGAACGTGCGGGATCCCGAGGAGGCGTGGTGGGTGGCGCTCAACCACATCGATCCCGAGCGCGACGTACGCTTCAGCAAGGGACCGATCGATGTATTGGATCACTCGGCACGGGCGTTCACCTACGGGTCCAAGATGGGCATCGACGGAACGCGGAAGTGGAAGGAGGAGGGTTTCGAGCGGGATTGGCCCGAGCGCATCGAGATGGACGAGGAGACCAAGGCCAGGGTGGACGCCGTGTGGGGCGAACTGGGGATAGAGCTCAGATCGAGGCGGGGTGTGTGAGCAAGGCGGGGTCTCGAACCCCGGGCTGGCGCGCGGGGTTGGGGGTGGGGTTGCGATCCCCAGGATTGAGCCTGGGATCGGCGATCGTGGGTTGGGGCAGGTTCGTCAAGTTGCCGCATACGGTGTTCGCACTGCCGTTCGCGCTTCTTGGAGTGGTTTACGCCTCGCTGCACGCGCGGGTGACGCTCCGAGTGGTTGTGCTGGTGACGGTCGCGTTCACGGGGGCCCGCTTTGCCGCCATGGGGTTCAATCGGATAGTGGATCGCGATATCGACGCGTTGAATCCCAGAACGCGCGGACGCGAGCTGCCGGCGGGGAGGCTGTCGGTCGGGGCCGCGGGTTTGTCGGTCGCAGTTGCTTCGGCGGTCTTCGTCGCGAGCGCCTGGCTTCTTAATCCGCTGTGCTTCTATCTGAGCCCGCCGGCGCTCGCCTGGATCCTCGGGTACAGCTACACGAAGCGGCTCACCCATTGGTCGCACCTCTGGCTCGGTGCATCACTTGCCATGGCGCCTGCGGGAGGCTACCTGGCCGTGACGGGCCGGTGGCCGGATCCGTGGTGGACGCTCCCGCTGATCGGGCTCGCGGTGCTCACATGGGTCGCCGGCTTCGACATCTTCTATGCGCTGCAAGATGAACAGTTCGACCGCGAGCACGGTCTCAAGAGCGCCGTGGTGCGCCTAGGACAGGGAGGCGCCATACTTACCGCGAAGGTCATGCATGGGCTGACCGTGGGATTGCTCTTCGCGTTTGGGTGGTTCGCGGGCTTCGGTGCGTTGTTCTACGCCGGCGTGATCGCCGCCGCGGCGATTCTAACGTGGGAGCACAGACTGGTGCGGCCAGGCGATCTCAGTAAAGTGAATACAGCCTTCTTCACGATGAACGGAGTGATGAGCGTGGTGGTGGTGGTCTTTGCGCTCGCGGATCGGTTGCTGTGACGGACGGAAAGCGGGAGAGCGGCCGTGCAGCGAGCAACGTGCAACGGGAAGCGGGAAAGTGGAAACGACGAGGGGCCGTGGAATCGGAAGCGGGAAGGCGGAAACGCGGCCGGTCCGGGAAGCGTGGCGCCGGCAGCGTGAGACGTGACAAGGGCCTCGTCCCCAAGGGGCCGGCTCCCCCCGGCCCGCCCCGCCATCCCCACAAGACTCCCGCCCCAAACAGGCGGGGACAGTAGTGTTGAGCTCGGGTTCGGGGGAGAGATCGCCGGCCGGCCCAGGGGTTTGTGCGATCACCGGAGCCTCGGGGGCGCCGTATGCGGTGCGATTGTTGGAGGTGCTCGCCGGGGCGCGGGTGCCCCTGTATCTGATAGTCTCGCCGCACGGCTGGCGGCTGCTCGCGATGGAGGCGGGGGTGGAATCGCAGGATGGATTGAGAGAGGCAACGGGCGGTGACTGGTCCAGCGTCACGGTGTTCGATGACGGTGATCGCGGAGCGACCCCTGCTTCGGGCTCGGCCCTGACCGCGGGCATGGTCATCTGTCCGTGCTCGATGGGCACGGTATCGGCTATAGCTCAGGGCGGCAGCCGCTCGCTCATCGAGCGTGCGGCCGATGTCGTACTCAAGGAACGGCGCAAGTTGATCCTGGTGCCGCGCGAGACGCCGCTGTCGCTGGTCCATTTGCGCAACCTCACGGCGATCTCTGAAGCTGGGGCAACGATCATTCCCGCGGCTCCCGGGTTCTATCACAAGCCGACAGAGGTCGGTCAACTCGTTGACTTCGTCGTTCAGCGCATCCTGGACCACATGGGACTCGACATCGAGCTTGCGCCGAGGTGGAAGGGGTGAATTGCCCGCAGCGCCCAGCTCCCCGCGCCCGGTGCTCGGCTCCCGACGCCCGGCGGGGGGTTGAGGCGTGCGGCTAGGGATTATCGCCGACACGCACGGCGAGCTGCGGGTTCAGGTCCTCGACGTTTTCTCCGAGGTCGATCGCATCCTGCACGCCGGCGATGTGGGGTCGACCGAGATCTTGATCGAACTCGAAGCCGTCGCGCCCGTCACGGCAGTCTACGGCAACATGGATGGTTTCGAGCTACGGTCTCGGTTGCCCAAGGTGGCCGAGCTGGAACTGGAAGGTCTGTTCTTCACGGTGACACACGGGGATCAGTTGGGCTCCCCTACGCCCGAAGGCCTCCACGCCGCTTTTCCACGCGCCGACGTCATCGTTTACGGTCATACGCATCGGCCCAGACTGGAACTCGTTGAGAAGACCGTGACGGTAATGAATCCCGGTGCCGCGGGTCCTGCTCTATATGGTGCGCCGCCGTCAGTTGGAATCATGGAACTCGAGCCCGGCATACCGCCGAGGGCGCGGCTCGTGCCCTTGTGATTTGCTACTGCCGCCGCAACGGAGGAAATCATCGTGCGCGAATACGTCCGAAGCATACTGCTACGTGAGCTTCGCACGCTGCGACGTGAGATCGAGGCATACGAGAGCGACGCGGAGATCTGGAAGACACCCTCCGGCGTTGCGAATTCGGCAGGGGCGCTCGCTCTGCATTTGAGCGGGAACCTGCGGCACTTCGTGGGTGCGCGCCTCGGTGGTACCGGCTATGTACGTGACCGTCCTGGGGAGTTCGCGGGTGGTGCGCTACCGCGGGAGGACATACTCCGAGAGATCGACGCGGCGATCGCGGACATCGATGCGGCCCTGGCCTCGCTCCTGGACGACGAGCTTGAGGCGCGGTTTCCCGACGCGGTTGCTGGAGTCAACGTAACCACGGGTGATTTTCTGCTTCACCTCATCGCCCATACGGGCTATCACCTGGGCCAGATCGACTACCACCGCCGCCTCGTCACCGGGAGTGGGGAGACTGTCGGGGCGGTGGCCGTTCCGGAGCTGCACTCGGCCGAGTCGGCGGGAGCGCGATGAGCATGAAGGCCCTGCTACCACAGACCTGTCCGCTCGCCCTCTTGTATGCTACGTGGGTCGTCTATGTCGCAGGGTTCGCGTACCTTGTGCTGGAGCTCGACCTGCTGATGGCCGTCGTCTGGTTAGTGGCGCTGCCCGCCGCTTGGTGGGGCTACGTGACGCTGTTTCCCGCCGTTTCGCGATACCTCGGCTACGGTCGCGTGGACGACGTCGCCCCAACTGCCGTGGAGGAGAGTCCGGTGAAGGTGACCATGTACAGCTCGCTTGGCTGTCCGTTCTGTCCGATCGTGGAAGCCCGACTCGAGGCCCTGCGGCGGGACATGGGATTCGAGTTCGAACATACTGACGTGACGCTGCGACCGGGGCTCCTTGTGGCCAAGGGCATACGGTCGGTGCCGGTTGTCGAAGTGGGGGAGCGACGCCACGTCGGGCATGCTACGACCCGGGAGCTGGCTGAGCTGATTGGCGGTGCTGTGGGCGGTGCCGGTGGCGAGCGGTGACCTGGACGGGTCGATCATGCGCATGAGGCGAGGGTGCGGGCTAGCGTGGCGGGACGTGTCTCCGCAATGACCGGCGGGGCCCGCTCGGAATCCGGTACGCTGTCCCACGCTGCCGCGCGCCGCCTTTACGATCGCTTCGGGCACAAGCAGGACTGGCAACGCTTCTATGAGAACCCGGCACTCGACGATCTGATCGCTCATTGCTCGTTTCAGGACGCTGCGGCCGTCGCGGAGCTCGGCTGCGGTACGGGTCATCTTGCGGAGCGACTTCTCACCGACTACCTAGTTGGCACCGCGACTTACCTCGCGATCGACATCAGCTCGACGATGGTCGGTCTCTGCCGGCGGCGCCTTGCGCGGTTCGGCGACCGGGTATGTGTCCTGCTGACCGACGGCAATCCGAGGATCGATGAGGGCCCAGAGTCGTGCGACAGGTTCGTTTCGACCTACGTTCTCGATCTCCTGTCGCCAGCTGACATCGAGGCCGTTATCGCGGAGGCCGGTCGGCTTCTAGTTCCCGGGGGCCTTCTCGGGCTGGTCGGGCTTACGCACGGGGCGACATTCCCGGCCCGGCTGGTGGAGCGAGTTTGGGTCGGTGTGCATCGCGTGAGGCCGTCTTGGGTCGGTGGCTGCCGACCGCTATCCGTCGTCAGGTTCCTGGACCGCGGATGGGACATCGTACATCGCGCCGTAGTGACCAGGTTTGCCATCTCTTCCGAGGTGGTGGTGGCTGCCAAACCGGTTGAGCCGGCGGCATGGGCGTGACCTCGTCGCCCGGTCATCGGCCCATCGACGCGCGGGTGACGATAGGGCACGTTCACCTCAAGGTAGCGGATCTCGACCGGGCGATTGTGTTCTACCGGGATGTGCTCGGCTTCGCGCTGGTGCAGCGAATGGGGGACCAGGCGGCGTTTCTGTCCGCAGGAGGCTACCATCACCATATCGGACTCAACACCTGGGAGAGCAAGGGCGGCGCCCGGCCCGCTTCGGGTACAACGGGACTCTATCACCTAGCCATTCGCTACCCTGATCGCCGGGCACTCGCCGATGCGTACGGCCGACTTCGGGAAGCCGGGATTGCGCTCGATGGAGTGGCGGATCACGGCGTCAGTGAAGCGTTGTATCTGCGCGACCCCGATGGGAACGGAGTGGAGCTCTATTGGGATCGGCCGCGCGACGAGTGGCCGCGTGCCCGTGACGGCTCTCTCGCCATGTACACGAGGCCGCTGGATCTCCAGTCGCTGCTGAGCGAGCCGGAGGACGATGCGTAACATGATGCGGGGGTCGAGGCCACTCTGGACTTGTCCCCGCTGCGGGCATCGGTTCGTCACACGTAACATATGGCACTCCTGTGGCCGGTACCGGATCGCCGATCATTTCGTGGTCGCGCAGCCGGTGGTGCGGAAGCTCTTCAACGGGGTGAAGGCGCTCGTCCGCGAGTGCGGACCCGTGACGGTGTATGCCCAGAAGACGCGCATCGTGTTCATGGTGCGCGTTCGATTCGCGGGCGTCACGGTCCGAAAGCGATAGCTGAACGTCGGTCTTTGGCTTCCGCGACGCGCGAAACATCCCACGCTTCTGAGAGTGGAGACATTCGGCCCGCGGAGCTACGGGCACCATTTTCGCTTCACCCATCTCCGAGAGATGGATGACGGGTTCGCGGCGCTGGTGCGCGAGGCATACGGAATGGGGCGCCAGGAGCACCTTTGAAGAGACTTCGCGTGGGACTGATCCACCCGAGCTCCTCCCAGGCGCGTGCGCGAATCGCGGCCTTGCGGGCCGCGGGTTGCCGAGTCTCCTTCGAACCCGTTTCACCGGAGTTCCTGAATGCGCCGCGGGGCTTCCCCGATCTCTTGCGAGACCTGCCGGAAGGCGTGAAGCTCCAGCGTACTGCGTCGGCGAAAAACGACCTGACGATCTGGTTCGTCAGGAACCGCCGTGTCCTCGAGCGCGGGATCCACAGGCGCGCAAGCAACGTCGGAACTGGAGGCCTCTGGATTGCGTGGCCGAAGAAGGGCTCGGCGCTGGCCTCGGATCTTACGCAACGCAGCGTGCGCGACATCGGGTTGGCTCACGGGCTGGTCGACTACAGGATCTGCGCGATCGACGACACATGGTCGGGCCTGAAGTTCGCTCGCAGGCGGAGGGGATGACGCTGAGCGGGAGCGGGCGGTCCCTCAGCGATGCACGAACTCCTGGGTGCGCGACACTAGACGAACCCGCGGGAGCGGCGCTATGCGCACTAGGATCTTGCGCGCCGTCCTCGTCACGAACCCCGGACGCTTCGTGATCGCCGAGTCTCCCTCGAGCCAGGCGAACACCTCGTCAACATCCTCGTCCGACAACGTGCGCGCCTCCACCGTCGCCTCGAAGTAGTAGTCACCGGGCTCGGGCGGCTCCATGGTTACGACGTAGACCGCGGCGAGCCTCCCCGCGAGCGCGGCCTCGCCACCGAGCTCCTCCGAGCCCTCCGCATCCTCCAGGACGTAGATGCTGCGGACCGGATCGAACACGACCACGAACTGCCAGGCGTCTATCGCCACCGTGCGATCCCACCAGATGCCGCGCGGCTGCTTCAGCGAGACCTGGTACTCCATATAGAGAGGAAAGCCCGACTCCATCGCGCGCACGAAGCGACGGTCGCGGAGAAGCCCCAACACCCTGACGTTCGCCGCGGGTGTGTCTCCCGGACGCAAATCTGCGACGACCTCGGGGCCCTCTTGTGCCGCGAGGCTCACGCCCACGACCGCGCAGCTCCCGAGTATGGCGACCAGACGGCTCAGCACCCGGAGTCCGGACGGTCAGAAACGGTGGTGGAGCCGTAGAATGACTCTAAGAGATTCGTCCTCCGTGATAGCCTTTGCCCCGTAGATCCCGACGCTACCGAATTCCAGGCCGGCCCCCACGTCCCAATGCAGCTCGTCCGGCCGGTCCTCGCGTACCCAACCCGCACCGCCGTCCGTAAACAGCACGAGCTGCGGGCCGTCCCACCACAAGTCGTCCCAGTCGTAGCCGTCATCCCAATCCCCACGGGAGTGACTGCCGCGGCGCGAAGTGAACGGAGTCTCAAACACTCCCAGCGAGAGTCCACCACGGTACTCCGCCTGAAACAAGAAGATCCGGTCGCACAGCGCGGGTACCGATGGATCCAGCACGGCCTCGTTGCACGCGAACCGCCGGAAACCGAATCCCGGCATGGGATCAGGACCACCCAGGGAGAGCCGTCGCTGAACCGGCAGCGGATCTCCCTCTCCAAACGTTCCGGCGCCCACCGCACGAAGCCGCAGCTGCCCCGACCAGCCGACCCGCAAATAGCGCCTGAGATCCACGAACAGTCGATCGTAAACGTAGCCCGTCCTGGGAAGTGGGTCGCGCACCGCGAGGGGCAGCAGTCGAGGGCTCACGTCGTCACTCATCCCGCGCTCCCACTCGGCCCTGAGCAGCCACCCCGAGGCGGCATGACGCCGCGACCAGCGTGAGTCGTAGTCCAGCGCCGCGGTGAACCGCGTGAAGGTGCCCCCGTCGATCGCAGGGTTGGCGCGCCAAAGCTCATCGCGCCGGAAGAGCGTCCAGGGATCGCGGGCTGCGATCGAACTCTCCTCGACGCGCGATACCTCGCCGCTGAGCGTGAGACGCCTGGCGGGCTCGATCTCGACGAAGCCGCCGAAACCGCGTGACAGGTAGTAGTCACGATAGTCGCGGTGGAGAAAGAATGTCCCGACCCCGATCTCGTCGTCCTCGAGCTGCCAGCTCTCGATGGAAGCCACCACGTCGAACGCCTTGGCACCAAGTGTCACGGCCGGCCACTCGGGTCCCGCGCGCACGGACCCCTCCACCGTGTACCCCACGTCCCTCCGGTCAGCCGTGAAATCCCCGGCGGTTCTGGCGATGCCGAGGGCCTGCACTCGACCGCGCACGTAGGGAGCGCCCCACTCGATCCTGGGACCGAACAGAATCGGCAAGCCCTCGACCCGGTTGTAGGAGAAGGCGGTCGTGAGTACCAGGGTGGCGTCGCCGCCGCTGTACCCGGTGTGTCGAACCCTCGGCCGCTGTCGTTGCTCGCCCCTCACCTCAACGAGCACGAGGAAGTCGCGATCTCGCCTGACCACCGCCCGAGCGCGATGACGTTCGATGCTGCCACGCACGTCCGCGCTGACGCTCCGGGATAGCGACCCTCCCACAATGAGGATGTCGCCCCAGACGTCAGCAGTGGCGCGGAGCTCCACACGAGCGTTTATCGCGACCAGGTCGCCCTGGATGACTCCGGCGACCACGAGCGGGCCGTCCACGACCGCGAGATCGCCGGCGTACACGTCGTCAACGCCCACCGTGAGGCGCCCGAAGACCCTCGTCGTGGTCCCCGCATTGAAGAACTCGACCGCGCGGCGCGCGACCGCGAACAAGCCGCGAGACGTCACGCTGCGGCGCACGATGATCGTATCCTGCGCGTGCGCGACTATCGGAAAGATCAGGGTCAGTGCGCACGCCATGCGGATCACGGCGATGCGATTGGTCATCATGCCCCCCGAGCGCGGTCGAGTTCGGTGGACTGAGTCAGCACGGCCCGTGCCATCCGGCTGAGCGGAGGCGGAAGGCCCGGAAGCGGGGGAAGAGTGGTCGAAATCCGCTTCGACCTCGGACGCAAATACGTGTCACCCGGACACGGCTGTGTCGTTCTTGTCGATACCCAGACGTTTCATTCTGCGATACAGGTTCGCCCGGTCGGTGTGAAGGCGGCGCGCCGCTTCGGCGCTGTTGCCACGGGCGTCGGCCACGGCCCTGCGGATCAGCCCAATCTCATAGGCTGCGAGCGCCTCCTTGAGACCGACGGGTTCTCGAGGCGCCGCCGCGGGCGCTTCCCTTGCCAGAGGCGCACCACCCAGCACCTGCCGCACCGCTCTCTCGGAGACGGGCTCGCCTCCTCCCAGGATCGCGAGCCGCTCCACTACGTTGGCGAGCTCGCGAACGTTGCCGGGCCAAGAGTATGCCTCGAGCAACCTGAGAGCCTCGGTCGAGAACAGGGTCGGGGCGCGCCCGCACTTGGCCGCGATGCGTGCGGCGAGGTGCTCGACGAGATCGGGTAGGTCCTCTGGATGATCCCGGAGACGTGGTACGCGAATCGGAAAGACGTTGAGCCGGTAGTACAGGTCCCTTCGGAAGTTGCCCTCGGTGGTCAGTGCCTCCAGGTCTCGGTTCGTGGCGGCGATGACCCTCACGTCCACCTGGATGGTCCTATTCCCTCCCACCCTCTCGAACGTGCCGGTCTCCAGCACCCGCAACAGTTTCGCCTGCGCGTCGGGCGCGAGATCACCGATCTCGTCCAGGAAGAGCGTGCCGAGGTGCGCCAGCTCGAACTTGCCACGCCGACTCGTGTGTGCACCGGTGAACGCGCCCCGCTCGTGGCCGAACAGCTCGCTCTCGACCAGCTCGTGAGGAATGGCGGCGCAGTTGACGCTGACCATGGCCTGAGCCCTGCGCGCGCTGAGCTCGTGAATAGCCCATGCCACGAGCTCCTTCCCCGTACCGGACTCACCCATGATCAGCACCCGGGTTGGCGTAGGTGCCACCTGTCTTATGAGCGCTCGTACCTCCTCCATGGCGTCGCTGGCCCCGACGATCGGATGCGCCTCGTCGAGACGCCGCCTGAGGTCTCGCGATTCGGCTCGAGCCCTCAGCAGCTCCTCCGCCGAGCGGAGAGCGACCAAGACACGGTCGGACGTGAGAGGCTTCTCGAGAAACTGGAACGCGCCGACACGCGTTGCGCGCACGGCGTCCGCCAGGGTGGCCTTCCCGCTCATCATGATCGCCACCAGCGCCGGCGCGCGCTCCTTGAGCTGTTCCAGGAGCGCGACCCCATCCTGACCCTTGTCCAGCACGAGGTCCAGGAGGGCGACTTCGGGGGCGAAGCTCTCAAGTGCGGCGAGCGCTCCGGCCGCGTCGGGGACCGCTTGCACCTCGTACGACTCACCTTCCAGAAGCGTCGCCAGCATTCTCCGGATATTGCGCTCGTCGTCCACGATCAGCACGCGCGCCGTCAAGTCCGCTTCCCTCCCACTGTGAGGACGAACGAGGCCCCTCCGCCCGGTGTGTCCTCGACGGCGATCGACCCACGGTGGGCCTCGAGCGTTTGCCGCGCGAGCGCGAGTCCGAGCCCCGTTCCGAGCTTCTTGGTCGTGAAGTAGGGCTCGAAGATGCGGTGCCTGAGCTCCGGCGAGACGCCGGGGCCGCGGTCGGCGACCACTATGCGCACGCCGGGGTCCTCGGGTGGTCCTGTCGCTCCCGCGTGTATTTCAACGCCCCTGCCACCCGATGCTTCGACAGCGTTACGGACAACATTCTGCAAAGCGCGGCGCAGAGGCTCGAAGTGACCCCTCACTGTGAGGCCGGGCGCGATCTCCCGCGCCACGGGGACTTCTGCCGGGACGGTGGCGGAGATGACGCTCTCCACTAGCTCGGCCACGTCGATCGGCGCTTCGGGCCCTTCGGGTAGGCGGCCGAATTCCGAGAACTCGCGTGCCATCGCCTCGAGACGTTCGGTTTCCTCCCGCAGCACCTGTATCGCGCTGCTCGAGGTTCCGTCACCGCGCGCCGAGAGCTGGTCGATCGCCAACTGCGCGGCGGTTAGGGGACCCCTCATCTCGTGTGCAACGCGCCGGGCGGTCTCGCGGAACGCTGCTAGGCGTTCCTGCTCCAGCTCCTGCCGGCGGGCCTGCTCCAGGGCGGCACTCATCTCGCGTAACGCCGCTCTGAGCGCCTCGAATTCCGCGGCACCCCCGGAGGCGCTTTGAGAGGGCAGTATCTGTCGCCGCTGGATCATGCCGACCCAACCTACCAGTTCTTCGATGGGAGCGGAGGTGTAGGCGGACCATCGCCGCGCGAGAATCAATGAGGCGGCGACGAGCACGGCGGCACCCACCAGGATCAACGCTCCCGTCGCCGTCGCCGCGTATCCGCTCAGTGTCTCCGCACGCCTCGCCAGCGCCGTGCGGCGGGAAATCGTCTCGGTATGTGCGCGCACGGCGGTTCTGGCTTGGTCGCTCAGGGTCAGGGTGTCCACGGCGTCGATCATCTCGTGCGCGCTCTGCGCGATTTCATCGAGTGCCCCTCTGGGTCCGGCGGGTGAACCGGTAGACCGGACGTGCAGAGCTAGAGCGGCCAGGGCGGCGGCCAGGGGGAGCGTGCCTAGTCCGACGAGCCCGACGAAGATGCGGCGCCGGAATGAGAGTGGCATGTGACTACGGCGCGACCCGTCGTGCGCCCATCCGGCCGACTCCGGTTCGCCGCCTCATCCCGTGACCACCACCCAAGTCATGTAGGCCACGAATCCGGTGAGCAGTAGCACGCCGTCCCTGCGGGAGACTCTCCTTCCCCAGAGCATGAGCGGGAGCAGAGCGGCGGAGAGTCCTATCATGACCCAGTTGTCGACGGCCAGAGCGCGGGGGTGCACGCCGATCGGCACGATGGTCGCCGTGATTCCGAGAATGGCGAGCAGGTTGAAGATGTTGGAGCCCACCACGTTTCCCAACGCAATCTCTTGTTCGCCGCGCCGGGCGGCAACGAGGCTCGTTGCCAGCTCGGGCAGGCTCGTCCCCATGGCCACTACGGTGAGCCCGATCACCCGCTGCTCGACGCCGATCATTTCGGCGATTCGCACGGCGCCCGATACCGTGAGATCGGCGCCGCCGATGAGGGCCGCGATCCCCAGAACCACGAACGCGACGTTACGACCCCACGCTCGTCCCGTACCGTCGCGCACGTGAGCCGCTCGCAGCACCTCGCGCTCGGCGCTCTGAGCCGTCGCGGCGTCAGTCCGTGCGAGATAGACCATGAGTGCCAGAAAGCCCACCAGGAGCACCACGAGGAATCCACCCTCTAGCCGATCCACGACACCGTCGCGCGCGAGCAGCAGCACGAGGCCGGAGACGGCGAACATGATAGGATACTCGATGCGCACCATCTGCCGCCGCACGCGAATGAGCGAAACCAACGCGGCAATGCCGAGTATGGCTCCTATGTTGAAGATGTTGGATCCTATGATGTTGCCGTAGGAGATGTCGGTGGAACGACGCAGCGCCGCATCGACGCTCACGGCCAACTCCGGGAGGCTTGTCCCGATGGACACCACGGTGAGAGCGACCACGGCGGTGGATATTCGCGCGAGCAGAGCTACCGTCGCGGCGCCTCTCACGAGGGAGTGCCCTCCCAGAAAGAGCAGGAGCAGTCCTCCGACGACCTCCGCTGCGGCGATCAATTGAGTGCCTCCGCCCGATCCCGGCTCAGCCAGGATTCGAGAGAGACCGTGCGCCTGAGCGCATTGGGGTTGCGGCGGAACCAGCGTAACAACAGCAACGTCTCGTCGATCGTCTCCGCCACGACGGTCGTCGGCCCGGAATCGCTGGTGGCGTGCTTCGCGACCAATGCGCGAAACGCCTCTCGCTCTATGGGTGTGAGCGGTGCGGGAGCCGACGCCCTGACGCGCGCCCGCTTTATCACGTAAGCGCGGTCGTCACCATAAACCCCGGGGTCGGTATAGACGAAGCTCAAGGTATCGATCGCGGCCTGCGTGCGCGCCAGCGACTCCATGAGCCAGGTCAGCGCATCGAAGCGATCCCTCCACCATGCCGCGCGCTTGTAGTCCTGCCGCTCGCTGGCCCGCTGCATCTCGGCGATGACCCGATCCAGTGGAACAATACTCCTTCCCTCGAGGAAGGCTGCTGCAATCTCCGCCTGCTTTCGGTACTCTCGCTCCGTCACGAAGCCTGCGCATGGACCGGAGCAAGTCCTCAGCTCGTGCCTCAGACAGCCGGCCCTCCGACCGGGAGTGAACAGGTCTCTCTGCTCGGCATAGGCTATCGCGGTGTCGAGTGCGCAGTCTCTCAATCCGGTCAGATCGCTCAGTATGCGGATGCACTCTTTCACCCGGCTCACTCCGGTCAGGGGGCCATAGTGACGCACGTTTCCGGCTGACGGTTTGGCGGCGACGGCGAGCTTCGGTGCCCGCCCCTCGAACAGCTTGATGAACGCCACGCGGCCGGCGCCGTTCATGCGCACGTTGAAGGGAGGCCGGAACCGTTTGATCGCGCGCATCTCGCCCAGCAAGGCCGCGAACTCGGACGGCTTGTAGTCCCACCGGATGTCGCCTGCGGCATGGAGGATCCGTGCTTGCTTGTCTTCGGGATAGGCGGCCCGGAAATAAGAGAGGAGCCGCGTACGCAGCTTGCGCGCCTTTCCCACGTAGATCACTCTGCCGGCCGGGTCCAGCATCCGGTACACCGCCGGGCGTTGCTCGCTGAGCGCGGTGACGCGCTCCCGGAGACGGCGGAGATCCCCGGACGGAAGGGCGAGCGCGGGAGCTACCGCCATCCCCTCAGCGAGCGCACGAAGCGTCGCAGCAGCAGGAACTTCTCATAGACCGCGACGTCCTTGCGAGCTCGGGCGAGATCGCGAAACAGCTCTCTGAGGTGCCCTTTGCGCAGAACGTAGA